>CAYWBR010000004.1:20288-75163 GCA_964456675.1 uncultured Bacteriovorax sp.
TCTAAAAAGCGTCAAGCTTAAATCAGCACCTACATTATTCTGTGCTAATTCTAAAATATTTTGATCTACGTCTCGATGATATTCATCGCTTTGATCATTATTAAAAAAAATAGTTGTAACTTCAAGCCCATCTGAGGCAAACACCCCTGATGCCCAAAAAAAGAGCAGCAGATTTAAAAAAGTATATTTAAAAAAACATTTTTTATTCATTGTTAAACTATTTTACAATAAATGGTTTAGGAGATTCATTATCTTCATCTCCATTAACTCCAAACAAGTTATCAGAATCAATTTGTGCTGCAAGAGTTTGATAACTAACAAAGCCTTTTCCAGAAGTCGCTAACTCAACAGCTTTTTCAACGGCAGATGCTAAAGCTGCGTTAGAATTAGGCATTGTGTGAAAATATGTAGCAAGGCCATTTGTAAAGATATCTAATTTTTTAGTTCCCATTGGATCTTTTGTCGTAGCCTTTCTTTCAAAGTACATAGTGTTGTAGTACTTATAGGAAGTACAGCTATCGAAAAAATAAATTTGATACTTATTTGGATTAAAAGCTATTTTTTCTCCTAAGCTATATTCGATTGAATCTAAATCCAAATGTCCACCCAATCCCGAATGTCCACCATAAAGCATAATTGATGAATTCTCTAATGCATCTTTATAAAACCAGTGAAAACCTAATGCATCTTCATCAATACCAGTAGGTCCAAAGAAAAATCTATATTCAATTGATCCTTTTGAGATTGTCTCAACAAAGGGAGATTCTCCATCTAGTCTTTTAGCAATAGATTTCACTTGAGATACTGTCCACGTTTTTGCTTTATAGCCTTTTTTGATTAAATAATTTCTAAAAATTCGATAATTATCTGCATTTATATCAGAAGACTTTAATGGATTTCTCTCTTTTTCAGGATCATCTAAGCCAAAGAGAACATGTATAGTTATCTTTCCGTCTTTATTTGGGAGATTGTGATACTCAGGATACGAAATTTTTGTATTTTCAATTCTTGTTAATTTAGCTTTGATAACATTGTAATCAATTCCCTTTTTTAATTTGCAACCAAATTTATTAGGAGACCAAAAATACCAAAAATCCCCTTCTGATTGATAATGTTCATCTGTGCATGGTGAGATATCACCAACAAATGATTTTTCATAAATTGTTCTATGATTTACAGGTAAAATAATATCATAAGTTGTAGTTGGTCCATTTTGAACAACCGCCGTACCTTTGTAATCATAAGTAATTTTAAATGATTTACCATTTGATGATTCAACTTTAATATTCGATACAACATGATCACCTTTAGGTACAGCCGTGTATGTTGCTAGAGACATCGGTCCGATTATATAATCGACTTGTTCTAAGACATACTTTTTCATTGTACTTTGAGCAGGTGCAGTACCTTTGGAACTAATATACTCTGCTGATCCTTTAAATTCGATTATTGCTTCAGTTGAATTAGAGCCAACATAAAGCTTTCTTTCTTTTGCTTTTGTATTTGCAAAAGCTGTATTAGAAAATACCGAGAATGCACTTAATGCGAGCAATGAAGACAATAAAGCGTTTTGAATTTGCATACATTCACCTCAATAAAATATATGAGGTAAATGTAGCAAAATTTTAAACAGGTAGTTAAAAGTATGTAATTTTTACTTAGTAGCTTAAGTCACAAGTACGGTCACCGTACTTAAACTCGCGAACTGTTGATATCGGAACAACTCTAAAACCAGAAGAAAGTAATCTTGGTAAAAGTTTCTCTAGAGCATTTACCGACTTTTCATGAATATCATGCATTAGCACAACCCCACCACCGTACGGACGTGTGATCTCGTAAGCATCTTTTTTAAACTTCCCTGAAAAGCGCCCCTTTTTCATGTTATATGCTCTTCCGCCTTCTAAGTGCGCCATTATATTTGAAACTATATCTGATTCATCCATCGGTGATAACCAATCTAATGAATCGATATCCCAAAAAGCAAAGTTAATACAATTTTCTCTAAATAATTCCTTTGAAACTTCTTTCATTACATTAAAATGATGGTACTCTAATTTCCCTGATCCATATTCACCATAGGGAAAGCGGTAATAAACTTCCTTAGTTCCACCAAATTTTTGATTAAGTTCAGAAATCATTCTCACTGTCTCTGTTAATTCATTTTTATATACAAGCTCAGTTTTACCGTTATTATTTCGATGATCATGATGATGACTTGCTAACACGTGTCCTTCTTCAACAATTCTTTTAATTATGGGCATGGTCTTTGGATTTATATTTTCAGTGAGAACAAAAAATGTAGCTTTGACATTAAATTTTTTTAATACATCTAAAGTCTTTGGTGTATTAATAGCATGAGGTCCATCATCAAAAGTGAGAACAACCTCTCGAGAATTTAGCATAGATTTAGTTCTATAAATTTCAAAACCTGCATCTTTTCCAGGGACATATTCTTTTCCTGGTTCAGGAAATTGTTTAAGTTTTTCTGCCATTGCAGAAGTAACGGTTAAAGCTGAAAGTACTAATCCAATTATGATTACTTTTTTCGTTTTCATTAGAACATCCTTTATTTTTATTCGTTACAAACCTTATTAAATTCTGGAAATACTTTCTCTACATTTTTCTTTACGGCCTTCCAATTATGCTCATATTCATCAATTTTAAACCTGCATAAATAAACCGTAGTTTTTGCTAATTCATCATCAGACAAATTCATGCCTTTTAAATTTTCTAGAACATTTACAACTGTATAGACATCTGATTCTGTAAAAGTTCTCTTTAACATCGACACCAATTCTTCTCTGTCGACTTTTTTATCTTTAGAAATTTTAAGTAATAAACTAGTACGAGCTTTCCCTGTTGTATTCTTTTCAAGAGCAGACTCAACTTTTTTAATTTCATCTTGCTTATCAAGAGTAGCTATAACTGATTCATCTGGCAGCAATTCAGTCACGAGAGATTGAATCCTCTCACTTGGAATTTCCGAAACACGACCTAATAGATCAATGTTTAACTCTGCTTTCAATTCTGGCTGAAGTTTTGATGCTTGAATCATTAATTCTAAACTTCTTTCAATTGTTTTATGCGCTACTGTTCCAGTTGGATCGAAGTAAGGATCATCTTCACTGTCTTTTTCCATTCCACAAAAATCCACATCAAGACATTTTAAAAGATCTCCAATAACTGTTTGTCCAAAGGGTAGCATCTCTTTTGCGTTGGAACGATCTATTACTTCGTTTGGCTTTTTGCCATATTGATTAAGAGCACTCCAAAGATTTTGATTATCGCCTTCTTTTAAGATACCTGAACTCAATCTTCCTTCGATGATTTCTAAATCTCTTTCAGGAGATTTGGATAAAACTTTTTCTTTAACAGCTTTTCCATTCTCATTTGTAGTTAATCCTTCATTTGTAATTGATGAAGATTCTTGGAGGAGATAACCTCCTCCAAGAAATATTACTGCAAGTGCTATCCAAGTATATTTGTCTTTTAAAATTTCCATATTCTTCTTCTTATAAACTTAAAACCTTTTCAAGATTTGCACGCTCATTTGTCTTATTCTTTAGATTTGTAACAACTTCTTTAAAAGCAGCTGCTGCTTCTTGATCAAGAGTAAATTCTAAATCTCCCCCAGATCCAATTGTTCCATTGAAATTTAAAACTTTGTTTAGGTTTTTTTCAAAACCTTCATCGTGATGTTTATATGGTGAATTGGACTCTGCAAAGCGACATGTTTTTGCAATAGTTCCGGAGTTGTATTTTCCCGCCCAAATTCCTCTAATTAATTTTGTATAGTCTAGCGATGTAGACTTTTTCTTTTTAAATAAACCACCGTTTTTTCCACCTAGACATTCGTAATCAGAAATATTTCTATAAACAGGATCAAATCCATCAGCTAACACTTTATATCCGTAACTAAGAGTTTTAGAAGTATCTTCAAATTTTCTATTGGCCAAAAAATCATCAAAATGCCATCTTACTGACACCTGCATTACAGATAAATCAGAACCATCATATCCTCGAATAATTTGCTTTAATCCATTTTCAGAACTTATTTTTTCACATGGTGCTATAAATGGCTTATCACCACTGGCCAGGTATTGGATGAAGTTACTATATGAATTCTCACCAGATTTTTTGATCAGTTCAACACTATTTGCATTAGGGTTACATACATCTGCATTCACTCCACGGTACTGAATATACAATCCTTCTTGAAGAGGAACCGTTAGTGCAAGGGTCAAAAAAGCATAATAACCTTGTGTATCTCCTACCTCTAAGTATTTTTTGGCTTTTTGATGTGCTTCTTTAAGCATTAACTTAACCATTTCAGAGCCATATTTGTTTCGTTCTTCACGACTAGCTTGATCTCTAAAAATGGGGCCCGTCAAAGTGATATCGTTAGAAATTGTGTACATCATTTTATCAAGCATTTTATTTCGTGGCTTATCTTCAGCATGAATCGGACTAGTAGCTATAACAGAAGCCAAAAGTGCAAGTGAGATAGATTTTCTCATACAATAATCCTCCAAAATAATTAACGAAAACGTTTTTGAGATTTATAATCCTTATCTTAATTTTTTCCTAATAAGAATCTGTCAACGCGTAATACTTACATATGTATTTTTTACCACCAGTGCACATATTTTTCTTAGATCTGATAAAACTGCTTCAATAATTTTTGTGAAAAATATTTTTTTGGACACACACCCAAGGAGAAACCATGAAACGACACGTACTCATTCCGATGATGACTCTAACGACACTGATGGGATCATTTAATTTAAATGCCCAAGATATCTCTGTTTCGCCTGCAACTGAAGGTGGAGCTGCGATCGAAGGCGTTCAAGGCCCAGGTACTGACGAAGTAGACGCTCAAAAAGTTTATTTCATTAAGCCTAGAAATTTAAATGTAAGAAAGGAACCAAACACAAAGGCACAAAGTTTAGGTGCACTTTGGATGAATGATAAAGTTAGAATTGTTGATTCTAAAACCGTTTACGAAGGTGGATTTGTTCAAATTGAAATCTTAAGTGCAACCACTAAAATCACTCCATCTGATAAATATTTTATTCAAAAGGAATATTTATCAGAAAAAATTATTGATTATAAGGACTTCGAAGGCAAATTATTTGCAGTTGTAAACGTTGCTACTGAAACAGTAAGACTTTATGAAAAACAATGCGCTGATAATTCTTGTGCTCATAAAATGCTTATGGAAGCGGAAGTGGTTGTTGGTGAAGATATTGAGTTATCAAAAACTGAAAAAGGCAAAGGCCGAAGCATCCTCGGTTCATTTCGAGTTACTGGATGGACAAAATACTATGAAGATGCTGGCGGACATTACCCTTCTTGGTACAAGGATGGTTATCCAGTGGTACCAGAACCAGGAGATTCAGGTAGTGGTTGGTTTAGCAAAAAAGTAATGCCAAAAGATGCTGATGGAAAAAGACACGGTTCAATGCGTGGGGCATTTGGCTGGTATGCAATGTTTGTTGGACCAGATGCATTTGGGCAATGGACTCATGGAACTATTGGATGGGGACAAGATAAAGATAAGTATGTAGCTCGAACAAAAAAACCTATGTTAAATCTTGTATCAAACCCAAGATCATCAGGATGTACACGAGTAACAAATGAGACGATAGCGTTCTTGCGGCAAATGTTACCAACCGGTACACCTATTATAAAAATATATGCGAAAGAAGCGCTTCTAGATCCAGCTAAAGCAAATTACCAAAACATATCTCCTGTAAATTGGAAATATGCTTTAACTAAGGACAAACAACTTAAAGCAGATTACGAAGAAGTTAAAAGTTCTTTAAAATTATCAGAAGAAGACATGAATAAATTTTTTGCTTTAAGAAACGAAATGCTTTCTTCAAAAGATAAAAAACGTGTAGAAGAGATAAATAGTATTCTCTCACAAAAACCTTTTGCTCAGCTTTTAGAAATTGGAGAATATCAGGTTGATAATATTCCAGACGTTATTCAATACACTCCTGGTGAAGACATGGGAAAATTTAAGAGAAAAATTGGCAGAAAAGGAAACGTATATGGCATGAAGTCTGAGGAAATGAATGGAACATATTACATTGATGCTGGTATGTTGGAAAATTACAGTCATCCGGTGAAGTTAGAAACTGGTGGTTTTAGCGATGAAACAACTCCTCCTTGGATGGATGCTAAAAAATTATCAAATAAGTAGAAAATTAGACAGTTAGGCTCTCTAGAAATAGAGAGCCTATATTTCATGGCAACTAGGTACTCGACCCTTTTAAATCAAATATAAAGTCTGTCTCAATCTAAATTTCCTCTATTTTTAGTATGTCGCTGTGTTTGCAATACATTACCCCGTAAAGCTTTAGACCTCAATTTTTTCACAAAAATTCATTTAGGTAATTTTTAAATCTATACGATAATATAATAAAATATATTTAGTTATGATTAATTATAAAATTAGAAAAACATTTATCTTATTCGGACTCTTATTAAGTCACATCCATACAATCAATGCTGGTGATTTAAAACCAATTAGACTTATGGCCGATGAGTGGTGCCCATATAATTGCTCACCCCAAAAAGATCCCGGATATGCCATCGAAATTTTTAGAGAAATATTCTTAAAAAAATATGATGTTGATTATAAAGTTACAGATTGGACTCTTGCAATTGATTGGACCAGATCAGGAAAAAACGAAGTTTTAGTGGCGGCTACTCCTGGAGATGCCCCCGATTTTATCTACCCCAAAGAAAGCATTGGTCTTTCAAGATTGTGCTTTTACTCTAACCATAATATTCGCTGGAAGTATAAGGGATTGCCAAGCTTAAAAAATATTAAACTAGGTGTTATTAAAAGTTATTCTTATGGTGAAAAATTAGATCAATATATTGAAGAAAATAAAAACAACAACCAAAAAATTGATTATACGTTTGGTGATTTCCCACTCAAAGAAGTTAGTAACAAATTACTTAATAACAAAATAGATCTTTTTGTGGAAAACGAAAATGTTATGCTCCACTACTTAAAACAAAACAAGCAAGACAAATTATTTAAAAATATCGGATGCGAAGATCCTCTAAAGCTATTCATGGCGTTCTCGCCAAAAGATCCAAACTCGCTAAAATACAGTCAGGAATTTGATGCTGGAATAAGACAACTTAGAAAGAGCGGAAGACTGTATGAAATCCTACATAAATACTCTGTTTCTGACTGGGAAAACCCAATACTTAGCTCCATTCCTTAATGGATCATTTTTTTCACTCTTGCCGTAAATAGACAATTAGGGTTAAGTATTACTAACACTTTTCTTATTTCGACCGAATGGCCGATGGATTTTTATAATGCATAATAGACACCTACACAAAAAAAGCTACGATTTACTTTACCCATTAGAATTCTGTGTTTTTGACTTAGAAAGCACTGGGGGCAACCCAAAAAGCGATCGCATCATCGAGATTGGCCTAGTTAAAGTTAAAAATTTAAAAATTACTGAAACAAAAAATTACCTTATTAACCCAGAAAGAGAAATTCCAGATTTTATTCAAAAACTGACAAATATAAAGCCAGAGGACGTAGCAAATTCTCCCAAGATTGAAGAAGTTATAGATGAAATTTTAAAATTCATTGGACCTGATTCAATTATGGTTGCTCATAATACTGCCTTCGATGTTCCATTTTTAAATTCTGTTTTAGAAAGAATTGGCAAAGAGCAATTAACCAACAAAGTACTATGCACCAATTTAATGACCAAGTACATGATCCCAAACCTGATGAGTACTAATTTGCAGAATATGAGTCAAATTTTCGGTTTTGGCCATGAGAACGTACATCGAGCATTAGACGATGCATACGCTACAGCGGAGCTACTATTAAAATATTTAGAAGTATTTATTAGTAAAAAAATTTCTAAGATTAATGCTCTTTACTATCCTAAGAATAAATATGAACTTGATCGTCTTCATTTAAAAAATAAAGACTACGGCTCTATTGACGAATTATACTTAGACATCAAAGGTATCTTAGACGGAATAAAAGTACCGTTTACTTTAACTTTAAAGGGAAATGAGGGGTTGATTTTAAAATCATTTCCAAGTGATGCGTCTGAAAAGCAAAAAGCGAAAATCCTTGAGTTGATCAAACATGAAACGCCTGAAACAGTTAGTATTAAATTATCAGGGCCAATTATCGAAGCCATTCTTGAAACTCTCTCTACCTATACTAAACTATCTGAGATTTCTCAAAAAGAACTTATCGACTTTATTAAAATTGAATTTATCAACGATTTTGCAATACCGACAATTGACGACTGTCAAAAACATTTACTTTCCCATTATACAGGGGATTTTATTCTATTTAGTCATTTAATACCCGGGCAAATTAGAGTTGTTCCAGTAGATTCGCTTTATCAGAGATTAGATTCAATTTTAAGATACCCAGGACATGCGAACAAATTAGTGCAGTATTTGGGATCTAAAATGTCTAGAATTAGTCAAGGACGGCTAAAACGAGACGCATTGCCAATAGAAGTAAAACAACTTCTAATAGCGTTAATCAATAAATATTCAACAATAGAAAAAGAAATTTTTGTTATAAAGAAAGTATTTAACAAAAAAGATTTTGAAGAAATAAAATCTGATTTAGATAATTATATTATTGCAAACCCCAACAACTATGGTTATCCAAAAAGTTTTCTTTAAAGGCTAACTAATTTAATCTCTTTTGCATGAAAATATATATTGAGTTTTTCGTGATCTAGTAGGTGCTGAATCAGTTTTGAATTAACTATTCTATTTTTAAATTCAAAATTTTTATCAAATTGAATTAATAATTGCTGAGAAAATTCCGTTATAAAAACATTTAAATTGAAGTCTTCTGAACTATTTATTACTAGTCGTGAATGCTCGTACGCCGTTAGAACCTCCGTCAAAATAAGATAGATAATCATAGATAAGACTGAAAAATTTACTGCCACCTGAAATGTTTCTAAGCTTGGTGTGCGCTTTAAATCGATGCGCAAGTCACTTTCAATCATTCTAAATCTCAATAAATTTAAAGCTTGTTCAAACGATTTTTCTATCTCTCCTATATTTTGAATTCGCCCCTCATGAGGAGAAAAACGAGAAAATCCAAGAAATATTTCAATGAGCTTCTTACACCTAAGCGCCCCATCTTTTATATCTTTAAGCGACTGCTTTGAATCTTCATCCCATTCTTCAAGTGCTAAAACTGAAGTTGCTGCAATTATACCAGCAATTGGATTATTCAATTCGTGAGCTATTGAGCTAGAAATAATTCCTAGTTCTTCGGGTGTTTTCTTTTCTGACGGTGCTTGCAACTCTCCAACATTATTTTGCTCATCTGGTAAGAAAAAAACATACCATGTAAACAAACCACCTAAGGAGTGGTTAAATTTTTTGAATCGATAAAAGCATCCATTTTTTTCTACAATTTGATCGTTATTTAAAACAAGACAGTCGCTAGGCAAAAATCCTATTCTTGAAAATGCGTCATTGTAATAGAGCAAATCGCCCTTTTCGGTCATAAGCGCAGTAGGATCTGTTATCTGTATCGCATGTTGAAATAATATAGGTACTTCTGATTGAATAAATGAAAAACCTTCCGAAAATCTAAATATTGAATCTAGCAAATATGAAAGTAAGACAACGGCTAAATAGGTATCGAACTTAGACCCTTTGAAACCAATAAGTAACCCCGTATTAGTGATTTTCCATACATGATACTCGGTAGGTATGTTTTTAATTTCCGATTCTAGATAAAAATAAATATCGTGAAGAAGCTTTAGACTTTTTTTGACTTTATTTAAGTCTAAGACGATTTCATTTAGATCGGAATTAAAGTCAATATCTCTTAATTTAACGTTGAATTGCTGAAGTTCTGTGATGATTGGCTCAATTCGTTTTTCCTCTTTCTCGCCTTCTGCACTAAAAAAACTAATCGTTTCTTTATGTCTTTCCTCGATGAGTTGCTGAATTTCATCGGCTTGCATGAGTAAGGAAAACTCTTCCCAGTTATCCCTTGATGAAAGATTAATTTTAAAAACCTGTAAGTCCCTATCCGCAGAAGTTAAAAATCTCGCATCTAAATCATCAGCTAAAATCCATAAATTTTTATATTTTATAAAATCATCATCAATAATATCTTGGCTTGAAAGGACTAAAATCCCTTTGGTTCTCTGAGTTATTTTATCACTATTAAAAATGCTCCAATTTTCTCTCAAGGCATATTGCCAAAATAATTCCCACTGAGGATCTGCTTCCAATTTTTTTGAACAGAAAAACTTCATTAACTATCTCCCTTTGTAAGGGAGCGGATTCCATCATAAAAATGTACATTCAATTTTGTACCAGTATCTATTTGATCAAACTTTTTAGAATTAAGGATCACTTCACCTTTGATTTCGGTATAAGTGTAGCCTCTTTTTAATACATTATTAGGGTTGTAAGCAGTAAGTAAACTTTCTATTTTGTTAATTTTGTTCGAATTTATTTCATATTTTTTACTCAATGAATTAACCATTCGTTTAGATAATTCATCAATTTGTAGTTGAAAATTATATAATCGTGAAAGATCAACAAATCGATGAGCAATATTTAACCTTTGAAGTTTTTTATGATGATTGCTAATTCTCTGGATGATAAGTGATAAAACTAATTTGGGCTTATTACGTCCAATCGAATCCGATAGTGACTTTATAAAATATCGCATTTCATTACGCAATTTAATTCTTAAGCCACTCATTTTGTCTTTTATTTGTGTCTGCTTTTGAGTTAATACCTCCGCTGCAGCAGAAGGCGTTTCTAATCGCAAATCCGCGACAAAATCACAAATAGTGAAGTCAACTTCATGTCCCACAGCACTAACAACAGGTATTGGACAATTGTAGATATCCCAGGCAAGTGCTTCATCATTAAATGCCCATAAATCTTCCATCGATCCTCCACCTCTTGTGAATAAGATCAAGTCAATTTTTTTTTCTTCTTCAGAGTTAAGGGAATATTTTATTATATTATGAAGACTCGAGCGCAAAGCTTTGGGTGAATCAGGTCCTTGGACCAATGTTGGAATAATAACGATATCCATCCACAGTGAGCGTCGTTGAAAAATGTTTAAAAAATCTTGCAACGCTGCTCCTCGTAGAGCTGTAATGACTGCTATTCTTTTAGGAAATTCTGGTATTTTTTGCTTAATTGATAAGTCAAACAATCCTTCTTTGGCCAATTTTTTTTTAAGTTTCTCGAATTGTTCCTTTAAATCTCCCTGTCCTTTTTGAATTAATTTTTTAATTATGATTTGAAATGTGCCGCGCTTAGGATAAACGTTAATTTCACCGTGAACAACGACCTTATCCCCGTCCTTAATTTTTGAAATAATAGGATTACGATACGCATCCATTTTAAAGATCGCTGCCGAAACAGAAGCATCTTTATCCGAAAGAGTTAAGTACCAATGTCCTGAACTAGATAGACTTAAATTGGAGACTTCCCCTTCAACTACAATGTCGTGAAAATTTGATTCCAAATTAAGTTTAATATCATTTACTAAGTTGCTAATTGATTGAGGATTAATATTCATACCTAATCATAGCTTAGTTAAATTTTATTTTTCTAGCTTTAAATTCTTAATTAACGAAATAGTATTGATATAATTTATCGCTTGATTAACCTGATAATCCTTTTCAGGATCTCCTCGCTTAGCTTCTTCATCTTCTACGGCGACCTCCTGCTTTGAGTCAGATTTTTTTAACTTTTTATTTTTCAGCTCTCTAAGACGTTTTTCACGAATTTCCCGATCAACTTTTTCATTTTCTTCTCTGACCTTTTTTTCCTCTGGAGTCTCCAAGCTAGCTGTTAAATGATTTTTTAAATCTTTTTCTCGAACAATTGAAGTTTCTTTTCTATTTTCAGATACCCAATCTCCGTCAGTTTCATCGATTTCAACGTCAGGGCGTATTCCAATCGCTTGAATTTTTTTATTTGAAGGCGTCATATACTGAGCAATTGTCAACTTAACACCTCTTTCATTATCAATTTTAGCTACTGATTGAACTGAGCCTTTTCCAAATGATTGCGAACCTACAATTAGTGCTCTTTTATGGTCTTGTAGTGCACCTGCTACAATCTCAGAGGCAGAGGCAGTAGATCCATTAATCAACACAACTACTGGTAAATCAAGTTCTTTAAACCCAGTTTTTTTAACATAGCGAACTTCTTTTTGTTTTGGGTCTCGTCCTTCCGTAGAAACCACAACTCCATCTTTTAGAAATATTGAAGAAACTTCAACTGCTTCATCTAATAAGCCACCTGGATTTGAACGCAAATCTAAGACAATTCCTCTTAATCCACCGTCTTTTTTACTTTCATCTTTTAATCGCTTAATAGCTTCCGCAATATATTGACCAGATTTTTTTTGAAATTGAACTAAGCGCAAATAGGCATAATTATTTTTTACTAGCTGTGACTTAACTGGTTTAATTTGAATTATCTCACGGGCCAATTCAAAATTTAGAATTCCGTCATTGCCATCTCGAACAATTCCTAAGTGAATTTTAGATTTATTTTTTCCCCTTAGTTTCTCAATGGCATCTTCAAGCTGCATTCCAACAATAGATTCATGATTAATTTCAACTATTCTGTCACCTGGCTTAATCCCCACTCGAAAAGCTGGAGAATCTTCAATAGGCGCTATTATTAAAATTGTTCCATCTTTTTGGGTAACTTCTATCCCAAGTCCTCCAAACTCACCTGATGTTTCCTCTTGCATCCTCGAAAATACATCTTTATCAAGAAAATTTGAATGCGGGTCAAGCGTATTCATCATTCCATTGATTGCACCTTCAATCAACTTTTCAGTGTCCACATTGCGATAGTACTGACTTTCTATTAAATACAAAACCTTATTAAAAAGTTCTAATTTTTCAAAACGTTTTTGCTGTTCTTGTCCAAATGAGTTACTAGCTTGAAGTAACCCCATCAACGACACAATAAGCGCCAATGCACTTTTTTTCATAAGTCATCCTTGAAATTAAATTTTATTATCTAAGAAAATTTTTTGAAAGTGTTTTCTTGTCTAATAAAAGATATGTATTTTGTGCTAAATTTTTCTTTCGTATTTCGTAGTACAATTTCCCATCAGAGTCTGGGTTCACGTTAGTTGATTTAGTGTGGCCAACTAGGGCGCCCATATCAACACTATCTCCATTTTTAACATAATAGTCATAGTGACCTAATAGGACTGATCGCGTATCATCGCCATGGTCAATCATCACGATATTTCCAAAAGTAGAAAGTACTCCTGTATATACAATTTTTCCTTCTCGCGGTGCCCGTATTTCATTTTTACCATTAAATCTGTAAGTTATACCCTTTTTTTCATAGGTAAAATCTTGAAAAGATTTCAGAGGTGAATGGTATACACCACTACTTTCATCCATGTTCAAATTAGTCTTTTTAACAGTATCAGCTACTACAATTTCTTCAGTTAATTGTACGTCTTTTAATTTTTCTTTTAACCGTTTTTTATTTTCAACATTTCGCTCTATTGTTTGTCTATTTTTAACATCAACAAATCTTTTTTCTAATTCAATTTTTTTATCAACTTCGTATTTTTCAGACTCTTTAAGCTCTATTTTACGATTCTCCATTTCCTTAACTAACTGCACGAGTTCTTTTTCCGTAGTTAATGAATTTTGATACTGTTCTTCTAGCGAAATCAAATCCTTCTTCATCATGTTATTGGTTCGAATTAGATCACTCAAATCAACTATTCGTTTTTGAAGCATTCCAACTAGTATTTTTTTACTCAAAAGATCAGATGATTTTTCATTTTTATCTAAGCGATGGAGAATCACTCCACTTAAAATACTTTTAGTTTGTTGAAAATTTCTTTTAAGACTTTCACTTTCCAAATCTAAATTTCGCTTTGCCTCTTGAAGTGATGTTTCAATTTTTGTTCTGTCTTCAACTAATTTTTGGTATTTTTTAGTATTAACAACCAGAGTATATTCTACGTTCTTTACATCACCTTGAAGTCTTTTCAAATTTTTTACTTGGTCTTCTAGCTTTCTCTTGAGTTCGATTACTGATTCTTTAGAATTTTCAACATACTCTCTGGCAGTTAAATCGGGCGCGGACACCTCCGCTCTTGCTTTCACAAAAAAGCTCGATATTAAAAATGCTAAAAAAAATAAAGTAGTACAGAATTTATTCATTATCCATTCCAGCGAGTTTCTGTAGCATGAAGTACGATGGCAATTACAAATGCTCCAAGAGCAAATAATAAGTTTAACAGCTGCGGAATGCCAGCAATAAATGTTAATCCTAAAGAGAATAGAAATATAACACCAAGACCACTGCACGCAAGCTTTATCGCTATTTTTGATTTTCGCTGATATTGTTCTAGAAGATAAGATGTTTCAATAATTTTATTTTTTACCAAGACTAAAGATATCAACCAAAAAATTCCTATCAATAAAACTAAAGCTGAATAGCCCCATTTTTTAAGTACATTAAAAAATTCTGCACGTTTATCTTGAATCGTATCTTGAACTTTTACAGCTCCTAGAGTTATTGCACCATCAGAACCCAATCGAACCAAATAGTCTCTTATTAGATCTTGAGATCTAATTTTCAAATCTTTATTAAAAATTACTTTTATACCTGCATAATTGAGATCCAGCTCTGAAGGATTCATTTCGACTTGAAGAGAGCCAAATATATTTGTAATTTCATCTTGAATTTGTTTTTCGTTTAAGACTTCTACTTTGTAAACACCAGGTAACATACCTACCTTTGTAGCTATTGACTGATATGATTCAGTTGCAGAAATAAGGGCATAAAAAGAAGCACCCGCTTTAGAATCAGGAATAATTTTTACAAACTGAGCCTCAATGAGTTCTTTTTGTCCTAAAGAAAAAACGAGCATCACTGAAAACAGCATAAGAAAACAACTTCTTATTGGTGATTTCATTAAAATTTTAAAAAAATGCTTTAAATAAAACATGCATGCCCCGAATAAACTAGACGTCCATTGTCTAAGTGAATAATTCTTCCAGTAAAACTTTTAATCAGTTCTTTATTATGAGTTGCCCAAATAACAGTGAGTCCTCTTTTGGCGTTATATAGATTCAAAATATCAAACAATCTTCTAGCATTTTCTGTATCTAGCGAACTTGTTGGTTCGTCTGCAATGAGTATATCTGGGCGAGTTAAAAGCGAGCGAATGATAGCAACTTTTTGCTTTAGTCCACCATTTGCCTCACTGACCTTTAGGTGCAGCCTATCGCGTATACCTAGTATTCTAGAGAGTTCTTGCATATCAGTTATAAATTCATTTTTTGAAGAATATAAACTTGGATCGTAGCTAAACATCAAGTTCTCTTCGCATGTATACTTTCCCATCAAGCGAAGATCTTGAAAAACATTTGAGATGTATAAACTTTTTTTGCCACTATCACCCGGTCTAAAGATTTTACCGCTAGATACTTCTTGATCACCTGAAAGCACTCGCAAAAGAGTTGTTTTCCCTGCTCCAGATGCACCTGTGACAAATATTACTTCTCCTTTTTCAATCGACAATTGAACATTTTTTAATGCTCGAATCTCACCGAATTGCACGCTAACGTCTTCTAAAAAAAAGACTGGTCCATTCGGAACGCCTAAACGATTTTTTTGCTTTTGAATATTATTCTGGGTATTCATTCGACCTCTACTCCAAGTGATCTTTATCTCAAATCATCCTAATTTGCGAGTCACAGACTGACTCTTAATTATTGTACCCTATAATTTGAATTTCTAAAAGAAATGTGCTTTCCGATGGCTTTTGTCGGGTAAGTTTTACACAAAAAACCCCTCTGACTAATTAACTAAAAGTACCGTCAATAAGACCATTGGTGAGCAAGAGCTGATAAGCCGACTCTGAACAATAAACATTAGGTATAAAATTATTTGAGTTATAGAGCTTTGATATAACGGAGTTTTCAACTTCTGCTAAGAGCTTTATTTCTCCTCCTTCTGTAGAAATCTTTACTGGATCGCGATCAAAAAGTACATTTGTACCATTACTCCTTGCAGCATTTTTAGGGGATTTTACAAAAAGAATAACTTTTCTAGGTATGTCTTGAATAATCCAGTCTTCAGGGCCACCATGTTTTTTCAAATAGTCTTCCAACTCATCTGCTTTTTGAATTGCGCGTTTGCGGAATTTTTCAACTGTTTGTGGATCATCCTGAGAGAGAAGTCGTTGTTTAAATTCTTCAGCACGTATGGCCTTAGCACCTCGAGCAAGCATAAGCGTTTTTGCCATATTTTTAATTTTTGGGTATTTATCTAAGTCGCCATTTGAAAAATGGTGATGAATTTTTCCCATAAAATATGAATCATTAAACCCCCAAAACTTCATGGGATCGTTTTCGATCATATTCAAAAGCTCGCTGTAACGATAGATCCATCCTTTTTCCAAGAAAAAATGAGCAATTTTTTCGGCAATCGCATCCCACTTAGCTCCTCTTGGAGAGCGAATAACTTGAGAGTACCAAGCAAATCGTGCAGTTAGAAAATCTTCAACACAATGGAGGGCATTTTGCTTAATTGTTAAAATATCATGGTTATCAATGCGCCTAACTTGAAAATGATAAAGTAAATAATCACGATCATAGGAGCCATATTTTAATCCCGTATAATGGGCATCGCGCAAAAGATAATCCATGCGATCGCAATCGATTTCTGAGTGCAAAATCTGATTAGCAAGTATTGATGAATCCACCCCTTTTACTAGATCAGAAATTCTTTGTGGATCAATGCCAAATTTTTTTAATATAAAAGTAATTCCACCCTCATAATCTGTATTTTTAATGATAAATGAGCCTAAATTTTCATGATCGTCAGGCAGACCTTTTCCAACTTTTAATCGTGTGGTCTCAGCAAAATCAATATAGGCTCCTTCCGTGGTATGCGAGAATAAAAAAGTCCCCAAATCGTGCATTAAAGCCGAGAGCCTTAGTGATTTATGATACAAGCACTCTGGGGTTCGACATTCTGGATCCATTAACTCTTTTTCTGAAACGGCCCGTCCGCATGATTCTAAAATTTTATGAGCATTAAACATAACACCGATGGAATGATGAAACCTTGAGTGCTCAGCTCCTGGAAAGACAAAAGATGAGAAGCCTAATTGTTTTATCCAGCGAAGGCGTTGATAAAACGGACTATGGATGATTTCCCATTCAATGGGATTTAATTTAACAAAGCCATAAATTGGATCAAAGATAACATGATTTTTTTGCTGGTGGTGAGTCGCTTCCATACGATTTTTTTATTCCTAAAAATTAGGCAAAGGGATAACCAACCTTAGTTATCCCTAAAAGATATTAATTAATGTAAATTTTTCTTTTTAGATTCTTTAGAACCTTTCTTTCTTTTTACAGTTCCCATAACCTTAGCCTGAATAAGCTCAAGCATTATACGAGCTTCTCTTCTCAAATCATTTTCATGAATAAAGCGATAGAAGTTTTCAATTTCAATCGAGCTTCTAAAATTTCTTGGAGCTTTTGGTAAATTTTCAATCGTTACATTTTCTGTGTCTAAGCTCATAGTTTTTCCTTTTTAATATGAAGTCATTGCTTCAATTCGTTACTATTGTACTTTTGTTTATAGCTCAAGACAATCCTAAAAGTGCCTGGCACATTGGACTAAGCGTCTTTATCAAAAGCAATTCCGTAGCTGTGGAGCTTGTTATAAAGAGTCTTAACTGTGATACCAAGAACTTTTGCCGTTTTTGTCTTGTTGCCACTTAAGTTTTCGAGAGTGGCCATAATATGATTTTTTTCTAATTCTTCAAGGGTTACTTGTACAAAAGCCACTTGCTTCTTTGGCATTACCGCAACCACTACTTCTGCATTTGCTGACGCATTGATATGCTCATCTAAATGTTGTTTTTCGATAATCATTCCTTCAGAAAGAACAGCTGCACGCTCAACAACATTTTGAAGTTCACGTACGTTACCTGGCCATGCGTATTCAGTCATTGACTTAATCGCTGACGGTGAGAATGATTTTTGGTCTTCTTTATTTTTCTTAATATTTAAGAAAAAGTTTGCTAATAATTCGATATCTTCTTTTCTTTCTTTTAAAGATGGAGCTTTTAATAAAACACTTGAAATTGCATAGTATAATTCATCTTTAAATTGACCATTCTTTACCATTTCAATTACATCTTTTGATGATGCTGAAATGATTCTTACGTCTGATTTAAAGAAATCTCTTGAATCAGATTTTACACCAGTTTTATGTTGGATCATTTGCATGATCTTGTTTTGGATATATGGAGAAATACCTTCTACATTATTTAAGAAAAGTGTTCCAAAGTGAGCATTTTCAAATGCACCTACGACTCTAGCGTCACCGAAAAGTTCTAAGTCTAATTGCTTTTCATTGTAGATTGAACAATCAATTGCAATAAAAGCACGGTCACGTCTAGATGATCTGCAGTGAATTCTTCTTGCGATCATTTCTTTGCCTGTTCCTGCTTCACCTTGAATAAAAGCAGTTAAATCTTTATCAGCAATTTTATCAACAAGAGATAAAAGCTCTTTCATTGATGATGATCTACCAATAATATCTTTTTCATTAATTTTATAAGCTTCAGAAGTTTTAACTCCAAAACGTGAGTCTTGAAGTTCTTTTTCTTTAAGCTCGATTGTTTTTAAAAGCATTTCGTTTAAAGCTTTTGCTTGCATATACATTTTCATATTTTGAATTGAATGCTTTAATTCATTTAAAATAGATACTGACAAAGTTACGTCTTCTCTATTGAAATCACGAGAATTGCTCATCATACGACAGTGAACTGATCCTAAGATTAATCCTTCAGAAAGAATTGGAAAACAAAGCTCGGCCTTAACTCCCATTTTAGCTTCCATATGGAAAACAGGATCTCTTTCTACAGAGTTAGAGAAGTATCCTCTTTTTGATCTATTAATGTACCCTGCTGCACCTTGGTTTTTATCAAGAGTTTGAGCAGTTAAAGGAGCCTCACCGTTAACACTTACAAGTGTCGAAGCACCATCGCCGGAAAACTTATAAACTGCCACCTGATCACAGTTAAATTCAGCTTTAAAGTGAGCAGCTAAAGTATTGAAAAAATATGATTCATCTAGAGAAAGAAGAAGTGATGAGGCAAGGTTTTGAGTGTTTAAATTTTGAAGTTTTGCCGATGTCATTGTCTTACTCCTAGTCAGTTATTTACTTAATTCATGCTAAGCGTTACTAAGAAAATAATACACTGCGTCTGAAAAAATTACAAGACCAAAACACTCGGTTGTCTAAAAAAATTTCACGATTCTCGTGTTTACTGAAACTTATACCATCTAGGACTTATACACTTTCCAAATTCACGAGTCACGGCTCCCAAAATCTCACCATCTCTGTCCATTATATAGACATTTTGATCAGCGCGAGTTCGAGATAGGACTCTTTGGCTCGTAAAGGTGATGAATTCTGCGTCTGGCGAATAGCTTGGATCTTCATTAGAACCGAAGTCCTTAGTTAGGCGAACAAGTCCATTGCCATCAGAGCTTATTCGAAATAGGTCAAAAGAATTATCTAACCATGAAGCAAATACGATTTCTTTTCCATCGGGAGAAAATCTCGGAGTAGCATTGAATTGCCCAACATAAGAAATGCGCTTAACGTCTTTTTCAACAGTATTCGGGTCCATGGTATAGATCATGGCCTTTCCAGGTCTGTCAGACAAAAATGTCATGAGTTTTCCATCGGCTGTTATAGAAGGGTCGACATCTTGTGAAAAATGATTCGTAATTTTTTTAAGCTCTTTTGTCTCTACATTCATCTCATAGATATCTGCGTTTCCTGAAGATGTTAGCGTAAGTGCTATACTCTTTCCCCCTGCCAAAAATACCGCACCGGAATTAATACCATCTCTACTTGAAAGAACTGATGTTTGTTTAGAATGAAGATCCATTAAATATAAATTGTTATTTCTTCTAGCAGCGTTGTCGTTAGGTATGAGTGAATAAACTAAATATCTACCATCTTGGCTCATCGCTGGACCAATTGCAATTCCCCCATGATTCGTAAGCTGTTCCACATTTTTTCCATCAAAATCCATCATATAAATTTCTTTGATGGTTTTATTGCCCCTTGAATTTCGATCGGAGACAAAGACTATTTTAGAAGTGAATATTGAATCTTTACCTACAATAGTCTTATAAATACCATTGGAAAATTCATGCCCTATTTTTCTTAAGTTAGCTAAAGATGCAACGAGACTATTATTATAGATTTGTTTTTTGGACACGATATCGTCTACCACTACTTGAACCCGCATACTCTCATTAGATTTTTCAATGCTTACACCTACTAAATAGCGCACATCTTTTGACTTCCAATATTCAAAATTTGTTACAGGGCGAGCAGTGGTATTATTAGCTGCAGCTTCAAGTACAAAAAATTTTTTCTGGTAAAAAGAAAAATCATTTCTTATCAATTTAACGATATCCATTGCTGCATTTTTTTGTGCCTTAGTCACTGCCGATCTAAAATAAGGGTCCTGCACAAGCAATTTATCTTTGTCTATATTTGCTTCACCGACTGCGACCACAGTTAGCGAGTCATCTTGTGCCACTACACTACTTACAGATAAATTAGCAAAAATCAAAAAACTTATTATAATTTTCATACTATCCTCATTTACAGTGGGAACCCTAAAAGAACATCTCCACTTTGAGCTCGATTGCCAAACTCTTCTGATATTTTAGGAAATGGTGCCGCTTTTTCTACAGCTTGGATTGCCCTATGGTCATACTCAATGTCACCACTTGATTGATAAATTTCTGCACGCTTTAAACTACCATCTAAATTTAACCATACCCGAACTCTACACTTAAGCCCCTTTTGAAGTAAAAAGCTTGGTAGACGCCAGTGTGGCCGCACATATTCTGGTAATTTAGCAATGTAGGTTTGGAAAGCCGTCATATTTTGAGTGTTTCCACTGCCATAAATACTAACACCCTGGCTTACTTTATTTCCGGCCAAAACCAATTCTTTAAGTGCGGTTTTCTCTTTTCCGTAAAGCCCCTTTTCAGTTTTTGCCTGTGCATCTTCTTTATTTTCAACTTTTTTAGAAGATAATTTTTTTAGCATATCCTTAAAATCTTGCTTCTTTTTTTCTTCGGCTTTTGCCTCTTTGAGTTCTATTTCTTCCTTTAATTTTTTAGCTTCTAGCAGTGCTAATTCTTCTGCCTTATTTTCCTGTACTTCTTTTTCGGCAGTATCGTCTGGTGTTGGTCCCTCTTCTTTTTTGGCTTCTTCTGAGCCACTAGATAAATTCTGCAGTTCTTTTAAAGTATATTTAGGCATAGAGACCATATCGACGCGAACTGATGCCTGTACTAATTCTAAATTTTTTTCTTTTAAATTATCTGTAATATTGAGTGCAATTTTCCCTGTAACCAAACTTAATACCACAATGAAAAAATGTATGAAAAAAGAATTCCTCAAATAAAACTTAAAAGACTTACTGTCTTTTAAAAATTTTGGAAATGTTGGTTCTATACGTGAATTACGAATCATTTTATTTCTTTGTTTCTGTAACTAATGCGATATCATTAATGCCACTTTTCTTGAGAAAAGACATCAATTTAGCTACTTTACCATACGCTAAATTTTCGTCTGCTCTAAGAAACAAAACTTGCGTCTTATTTTCTTCAAACTGTTTTTTAATCAAGGGGATTAACTCTGAAGCCAGAACTTTATTTTTTCCGATAAAATATTCTTCGGTAGCACTAAACGATAAAATAACTTGTTCAGCTTTTAAATTTATCGGATTTGTTTCTTTAGTCTTTGGAAGTTTTAGCTGAATTCCATTTAACATAAGAGGAGCTGTAACCATAAAAATTACTAACAAAACCAACATAACATCTACCAATGGAGTTACGTTGATATCTGAAATTGCACCTTTTTTCTTACTCGTATTAAAAGCCATAATTCACCAATAATGATTTATTCAACAACTGATCTTTCAACCACATTTAAAAAATCTTGCCCAAAACTTTCCATTTCAGAATTTAAGTTTTCATTAACATTATTAAAATGGTTATAAAACCAAACAGCAGGAATGGCGGCAACCAAGCCAACAGCAGTTGCAACAAGTGCTTCAGCAATCCCAGGTGCCACTGCTTCAATTGACCCGCCCCCACTTGCTAATCCACTAAATGCATCAATAATCCCCCAAACTGTACCGAACAACCCAACAAATGGAGTTACTGATCCAATGGAAGCAAGAGTAGAAAGAAGTTTCCCTAGTTCTTCATTGGTTTCATTAACACCTTTTTTGAGACCGCGTTCGAGAACTCCCAGGCCAAAGTTTTGGAAATGAAAACTTAACCCACTTTTATGTTGCCCAGAATAAGCTTCTTTAACTTTAACTAATTCTTTGTATCCATTAACAAATAATGATTTGTAGGGAGAAAATGGTAGCATCTCACTTTTTAGCATCACATCTTTCAAATTATCAGAGCTATTATAAACTTCTAAAAATTTCTTATTATTATTTTTTAATTCAGAAACTAGTTTTTTCTTTTTGAAAATAATGGCCCAAGAAACAATTGAAGATAAAATAAGCATTAGCAATACAAATTTAACAATGACACCTGATTGCCAAATAATTTGTAGGATATCCATATTCCCGTGCACAAAAACTCCTTGAATACATTTATTTTACTAATATATTGTAGACAAATTTTCAGTAAAGTTTAAGAACAAATAAAGTTTTATTAACTTATCTTAGAGCTAATCCCGATAGATATACTCAGGCTTAGACGAACTCTTGTACTGTAGGTACAAAATGCTTAAAAAAATAAGAGTGTTAAATTCTACATTATTAATAGAAGCGGAAAAGTGAAACAATGAGTACTGGTCTTGCCAAACCGGATCAAAGCCAAAAAATGTTGAAATAGGTGCTATAACTAAAAAAAGAAATAATATTGGAAATGTCCAGTTATCTCGGCGCCACTGGCCTAAATAAAGAAGGAAAAAAAAGATAAAAAAGAAAAACGTATCAACTTTTATGAATTCATATTGAAAAGAAAACCAGGTGCCTAGGTAAAAAATCAAAGCATGTAAAAACACACTTAACAATCGATCTTCCTTTCTTAAGTTATAATTGGCATTTAATAAAAGTAAAAAAACAAAATCAACTAGAAAAAAGATCACAATTCCAGTGTAAGATAGCAGTAAATTATCAAATTCCCAAATTATTGCATCATTTAATTTTGTTTGCCCCAACCCCAACATCCCGATATAGAAAAAGACACTCACCGTGACGAAATCAGTCCGAGGAAGCATGAAGCCATTGCGATAAAATGAGTTTACCTTGTCAATAACTTTAAATTTTAAGGAATAGAATTGTAAAAATACAAAAATGACAAAGATTTTAGAGAAAATGATCAACTGCCAACCACGTTCATTGATCCATTCAGCAATTGTCCCCAACCCATGATTGAGAATCAAGTGAAAAAAACTAATGATGGAAATGACTAACAAGTGGAAAAACCACACCACGGCCTGATATAGTAGAAATTGTTTAACTTGTTTTAAGAGCGTATTGTTTCCATCAAAAAATAAATTTAATAGCGTACTTGGAAAATTCACAAAATTCCTTATGGAAACTTACTTTGAGGCTTTAGCCAGTTCATTTGCATTTCAGGCGATGGGTACAACTGCGCATACTTTTTATAAAGAGCATTATTTTTTGTTAATTGATCTATTTTTGACAGCAGAGTATAATATGTATTCCACATCTTTAAATCTGCTTTTAATTGCTGATCTATTTCTTTTGTTAATTCAAATTGCTCTTGAAAGGTAAATCCTTTTTTGAAAATTATCTCATTAGATTCTAGAAATAATTTATCAAATATTTTTTTAGGAAACTCTTTTCCTGAATAATTTGTCCCTAAAACCGCTGACAAATCTTTAGGATTTAACTTCGTTACCAAATATCCTCTTTTCGCTCGAACAAAATCTTCAAATAACAGCAATGAAATTTCAATTTTTGATAAATCCAAAGTTCGTATAAAAGGTAATGATATGACATGAACCACTTCATCATTTTTTCCCAAAAAACTTAAACGAAAAACTTCAGTTGAATCAGTAAATAATATTTTAAACTTGGTTTCAATGTACCCTTGGTTTTTTAAAAATTCGGAGTAACTCTCCTCTATCCCATAATCTGGTTTATGGAAATCCCATTTTAGCTTAGGAGCATTTTTAACTAACCAGTATTCGAAAAAAAAGGGATAAAACTGGTCAGATGGTGGAATACTAAAGCGTTCTTTGTCTCGTTTTTTTAATAGTTCAGATTTTAATTTTTTCTCTTCTTCTTTTTTTTTCAATTCACTTTCAAGACCATCTTTTTTTATCAAATCACGTATTGAAGAAAAATCAATCGTTTCATCTTGTGGCTTTGCCTCTAATATTAAATCTGCATTTTTAACTTCACTTGCGTTTGCGTAAAAAACAATTAAAAATGTGCTTAATAATACCATCATCATTATGGCTTTCCTTCTGTTTGTGATGGAATTAGCGCCCCTTCTGGCGCTTTTGATTTTCCTGAAATATATTGATCATTTAGCCTGCCTAAATAATATAAATCAGTAATTCCCAATTGCATTTCTTCGAAAAATTTCGGGTATTGATCTTGAAAACACTCGACTTTTTTTTCTGCCAATAGGTCTTTTAGTAAAAACCCTACGAATGGGCCAACTTGCACTTGAACCCATTCACCATTGCCATAGAAAATTTGTTCTCTATCATCGCTAACGGTTCTAAGAATTTTAACCGGGTGATTACAACTAATGGTTGTAAGGGTCTGAGAATAGCGAGAAGAGTTTTGATGAACATTTCCCATCAATTCTTTAAAATAGGCAACTTTTAGTACACTTTTTGATTCAGTTTTAGTATTTGCCATTAATGAGCTCTGGCCCAAACTGGCAATTATTAAAATTAAAAATTTTGTTCTTTTTTTTAATTTATTTAGCATCACACTTTCCATCGAAATTGAATTGTCTCCCACTCATGACACTGAGGACATCTCCAAAATATGCTGTCAGAATTGTAACCACACTGTTTACAATAATGTTTAGTCAATGATTGGTTTAAATTTTCTAATAATTTTTTAGTTTGCTCTAAAACTTCATCTTTTTTATCTAATTCAATAAGTAGTTTGAGATACTCTGTCTTCATAATATCAGAAGTCGTACTATGTGCCGCCATCCATTCTTTTAGCACCACAAATGCACGATCGATTTTTCCTTGGTCCTTATACAATCTAACTTTAGATAAGATAACTGAAGGTATATTTAACAAATCTAAATCATCTATCTTTAGAAAGTATTCTTTAAGCACAACTAAGCGCTCTTGATAATTTGATTGCAATTCACTTGATGTTTTAAATTTTTCATTGAGAGATTCAAAAATAAAAGAAGCAAACATGGGATGCTCCTTTAATAACTCAAGAAGCATGTACTTGGCGCCTTCAATATCTCCAAAAACGATAAAAAGTTTTAACTTAAGTATTTTTGCTGATACGGATGGAGCAAACCGAAAGGCATCATCAAGATCCTCCTCTGATTTTCTAAATTCTCCCTTTTCAAAATTTAGTTTCGCCTTTTGTACCAAAATATGTGAAATAGTTTCACCTTGATTGTTGTGCCCCACCTTGGATAACATTATTCTGTAATTATAAGCTTGATCCCAATCTTCTATATCTTCGTAAATCCGACAAAGTGAAAAAATAACTTCATACTGATCTCTATTTATTTTTAGCACATCTTTATAGGTTTCAATGGCTTTATCTATAAATCCACCTTTATCAAAATCCAGGGCCAACTCTTTAAGCGCACGTAGGCGATGTGCTTCCGAAATATTTTCTCTAGCAATCAATGACCTGTGAATACTTATGGCCTTTTCAATTTCTCCGTTGCTGCGAAATAGACCACCGAGAGCAAAATAAGTATCAATAGTTTCACGATTTACATCTACAGCATTCAAAAATTCCTTAATCGCCAAATCTTTATTACCAGAAATTAAATACTGAGTTGCATTTAAAAATATCTTCGATTGAGCTTCAAAGATTGAATTACGATAACGTTGTGTTAGTTTTGCACCAGTTTCTTTTTCAATAATGTAGTGATAAATAAAAATAATAGTTGCAAGAATTGCAACTAAGGCCAAAATATGCTCTGAGACCCAAGGTAAAACTGCTTCCATTATTTAAACATCAGTGTTGGAGTGCTATGAACTTTAGACAAATTCGTAATATCTAACTTTGAAATTCCCTCCTCTACATTTTCTAATAATTCAAAAAAACTAGCATTCTTTTTTTTCTTCAAATAAATGAAGCTTGGATCTCCTGATAATTTTAATTTTTTATGAATATCTCTACCTAGAGCATAGATACTTCCAAGTCGGTCTACTAGGCCATGCTTAAATGCTTCTTCTCCAGAAAAAATTTGCCCTTGTGCCAATTCTTCAATATTCCCCTTTATTCTCTTTTCACGTACCTTCATAATGTCTCCAATGAATTGCTTGTGAACTCCCGCAATCATTTGATCGAGCAAATATTTTTCTTCTTCAGTTAATGATCTTCCAGGGTCTCCTGCATCTTTAAATCGACCGGCCTTAACTGTTTGCGGAGCCACTTTTGCAAATTCATACAATTTTGATAAATCCATAAATTGCATGATCACACCAATTGAGCCGGTGATAGTACCCGGGTTCGCCCAAATTTCTCTAGTAGCTGCACCTAGATAATAGCCTCCACTGGCAGCAATTGAACCAAATGAAGAATAGATCGGTTTTTTTACATCAATCCGTCTAATTTCTTCGTAAATTTCTTGAGTAGGTCCCACTGCTCCCCCAGGAGAATTGATTCGTAATACAATTGCTTTTATATTGTTATCTTCTTCCGCTTTTTGTAAGAGTTCCACAGTATTTTTTCCATCCATGATAACACCTTCAATCTCGATGACAGCAACCTGACCTTTTCCTTTCACGTCTAAATCAGCACTTTCTTGAAAAGCCGACATCGTATAAAAAGCAAAAATCATCAAAATAACAAAAAAAATGAATACCAAGGCAAAAATACCAAATAGCGCCTTTGTGTTTTTTGAACTTGTCACAATATAACCCCTGTCAAAAATAAAAATACATAAATATTCTCTATCTTCTCAAAACTACAAGTGATCGTAAATAAGGCTGCTACTTTCCCGTTTTTTTTGCTCAAGTATTTTGTCGTTAATCCGATAAGTATTAAAAGCCGATAACTCGGTTAAGGAGAGAATCTATGAAAATTTCTAAGAAAACGCTCTTTGCTTTATTTTCTGCGTCTCTCATTACCTCAATCATGGCCGCTGATGAATACAAAGCGCCTGACTTGGTAGTGAAAAACGTTGAGCCCGTTGGAGCATCAAAAACCATGACTTTAGATGATAAATTTAAAGTTGAGAATGCTGTAGAGGAAGGTCGTCGCCTTGCTTCTGAAGACGAAAAGCTCGAAGAAGCAAGAGAGCCATCGTCAATAAAAAAACCAATAGAGGACGAAAAAAGAACTGAGCTGCCTAAGTTTTGGAACCATAAAGTTAAAGACGACGAATACTAGAACTCTCTCTTTTTACCAAAGATTGAGCTTTTCATATTCACTTTTTAACTGACCACAAGCGGCCAGGATATCCTGGCCCTTTGTTGTTCTAGTCGTGCACATTAAACCGCGCTTAAGTAATTCTTCTTGAAACCAAATCACTTTCGCATTACTAGGCCTTTTGAATTTTGAATCTGGGTACTCATTGAAAGGAATTAAATTAATTTTTGATTTTTCTTTATCTAATAATTCACACAAAGCTTGAATGTCTTCGTTTCGATCGTTCAGCCCATCTATTAATAAATATTCATAAGTAATTCTGCGATAGGCTTTTAGTGGTACACTTTTAATGGCCTTAAACAAACGCTCAAGATCATGGGCTTTATTAATAGGCATTAATTCGGTTCGAATATTATTATGGGCCGCATGTAATGAAATAGCGATATTGATAGGTGGAAAATCCCATAATTTTTCAATCTGTGGCGCTAGCCCCGATGTTGAAAGGGTTATTTTTCGCTGACCTAAGCACAGTCCTTTATCTTCCATAAAAATAACTGTAGCTTTTCTAACATTATCAAAATTATGGAGAGGTTCACCTTGGCCCATATAAACAATATTAGATAATCTTTCTGACTCGTTTACGTTCTGTTTCAACCAAAGAGTAACCGCCATAAACTGACCAACGATTTCACCTGCTGACAAATGGCGCTTTAATCCCATCGTACCAGTATGACAAAAAGTACATCCAATAGCACACCCAACTTGCGATGAAATACAAAGAGTCAATCGCTCCTTTGCGGGTATGGCAACACACTCAACGGTTTGACCGTCAAACATTTTAACTAAAAATTTTCTTGTTCCATCTTTTGATAGGCCATTCCAAACGATGGTTGGAAGTTCTAGATTCATATTCAAAAGCAAATCTTCTTTTATTTTTTTGGCAACATTCGTCCAAAGATTGGGATCTGTGACATGATTGCGATATACCCACTGATAAATTTGATCTGCAGCAAATCGTGCATGGCCTTTTGAGACTAAATAATCTCTCAAATCATTTAATGTTAATGAATATAACGATAACTCTTGTGCTGTACTCACGTCTTACCTCTGGTGACTTTAATAGCCGTAAATTAAAGAATTTTCAAGGGTTATATACTTTTTTCATAGTAAGCAAAGAAAGAAACACTAAGTCTTCTTTACAAGTTAAAAGTTTATCGAAACAATAACTTAATACGATTCTATATTTCTTATTTGCAGGTTTTAACTATAAGGTTTTAGCAATGAAAACGCTCCTATTATGCTTTCTTTCTATATGTCTTGCTCCATCAATAAATAGCAAGCCCTTTGACTACGAAGTCCCAAGAAACGAAGAAGTGCTGACTCGCTTTGGTAAATCCTTTAACAGTGGGCTAAACCCTAAAGAAATAAAATTCTTAGTTTGGAATATTTATAAGGGTGATAAGCCAACTTTTAAATCATGGTTTACACTTTTAAATCAAGACCGCGACATCACTATTTTACAAGAAATGCTCTTAACTCCATCTCTAAAGCTCATGATGAACCTATTTTTAAAAGACCATATCATGGCCACCTCATTTATTAACGAAGATAAAGTAAGAACCGGCGTAATGACTTCTTCTAATGTTGAAGCAAAAGAAATTTCATTTCAAGTCTCCAACAAGCATGAGCCCATTGTGGACACTCCGAAAGTAGCACTTCTGACGACCTATCCAATCAAAAAATCTGACAAAGAACTTTTGGTGGTAAATATTCACGCCATAAATTTCGTAGAAAATAAGTGGTTTGAAAACCAAATCAAGGAACTCTTTAATAGCATCGATAAACACCTTGCTGATAACAAAGGTCCAGTGATTTTTGCAGGAGACTTCAATACGTGGAATAAAAACCGCTACTACATGCTTGATCGTTTTTGTCGTCAAAGAGGATTTAAAGAAGTACGCTTTGTCCCAGATCTGCGCATGACTTTTAACGGTAACCCCCTAGATCACGTTCTCTACTCGCCTGATTTAGAATTATCCGAGAGTAAAGTACTAGGTAATGTGGATGGTTCCGATCACAAACCGATGAAAGTTACCTTCAAATATCTTTTGTCTGAATAGCCCTTTCAATGCACCGAGGACAATTTTGCCTACCACGAGATTGTGGCCTCTTAGATTTACAATAGATATGTAATGACAAGGAGAGCGAAATTGAAATCAATTCAGAAAATATCACCATTTATATTTCTCGTATTCTTAAGTAGCTGTGGATTAATTGAAAGATTTAAAACGCCCACAGAACCTACTAGTTCTGAAAACGCAGAAGTAACAAGTGCTACCGAAGCACCTACTGCAGTGTCATCAAGCGATGAAGATGCTTTTTTTTCTGAAGCATTTAACGATGCAAAATCTGAAGATGCTCCAGCAGAGCTAAAAGAGCTGCAAGAAGAAATTAATAAAGATTCCCCAACTCAATTAACTCAAAATGAACAAAACTTAAATAGTACTCCTGAGCCTGAACAAAAGCTAAATACAGATCAAAAAATTGAAATAAAAGAAGAAGCTCCAATCGTAACTAACTCGACTCTTCAAGAAGCTGGGAATCTAACATCTGAAACTTCTCATTACACCGTAAAGTCGGGAGAAACCCTCATGCAGATTTCATTCAAGTTATATGGTGATATATCAAAATGGAAGACGCTCAGGGAACTAAACCAAACAACACTTTCAGATGGCAATGTTCGAAAAGGAATGAAACTTAAATATTATGTACCAGAGACACCATTTAGTTGGAGCCCCGCGGGGACGCCGTATTTGATCAAGAATGGAGACACGTTAGGAACTATTTCTAATTCTGTCTACCAAACACCTAAAAAATGGAAAACAATCTGGGAAAACAACAAACCACTTATTAAAAACCCAAATAAAATTTACGCCGGATTCACACTCTATTACTTAACTGAAGGCTTGGCCGAAAATTCAATTCAAGAAAACTCTTCTCGCGAAAACTATGTTGAGACGACTCAGGTTGATAAAATTGCAGAAAAAGAAATGAATTCTTTTGTTGCTGAAAAAGATGCTACCATTACTGACTCACAAACTCTTGGCATTAATGAAAACGAAGAAGAACTTTTAACAGTTACACCAATTTCATCCGATGCCCTGATCAACGAAGTTGAAGAAATCAATACTTCGGAAATAACAAAAGCAGTAAAAACAGAAGAGCAAACGATGACAGAAATTGAAGAGCTTGCAAGTCTAAAAGATGAAGAAATTACTAACACTCAATCTTCTGTACAAAAATAATGGCCTATAAAAATTGAAAAAAAGCCTTCATTCTTGGAGGCTTTTTTTTTGGTATTTTTGTCCCGGAATCCCACAGGGGTGTATTGATGCTGACGCCACCTGCTTTCACTCTTGTCACCAAGGCCTGCAGTCTCCAAAAGCAAATAAGTTGTACCAGTAGTTAAACCACCAATAGCTATTTGCCATCTATCTTTTGTCGATAGCACAGTGGAGTTAAATTTTTTCTCGGATTGAATTGCCATATTAAGGCGAATCGAATTTGTATTTTCCTCCACTCCCATAAGTATTTTAACCGGCATATTCTCTAAATTTTCTTTAATAAAATTTTTAATTAAATCACCCTGTGCCCCACTTTTGGCACTTTCAACAATGCAACCACTATGGTCTATCGCCCCACTTATATTCAATAATTTATAGGTCTCTAATAATTTTTTTTGCTCTGAATTTGATTGTGAATATTGTTTAGGATCAACACAAAATTTCGATTCCGTAACTTTAGTGCTAAATAGGTCCGGTATTTCAATGTTCGGCATTGATATCTGGCGGTATGGGCGGTCTTGCATTAGCGTTAGCAAATAAAAGGACAACAAATAATAAGTAAAATATTTTCACTTTCATTCTATTCTCTATTTAAAAATTTTACTAAAAAACCCAATTTTTTTCTGCTGGCTTTTCTCTATGTTCTCTAAAATATTTCCTTTGTTTTTAAGATCAAAAATAAAGCTACTCATATCAGTGGCATTTTCCAAAAGCAAGTTGTAGTCATTGACTGATAGAAGTGAAACTTTTGGCGAATCTACTGCACTGGCAAGATCGTAAGAAAAAGAGCTTAACTCTTCTAGACTTTCAAATGGGCCTACAATTTCTTGATCACGATCTAGTTCTCTATTAAATTTTTCAGCGTAAACACGAACTGATAACTCTCTATCTAAAAAACCTCGATGATCTAAAATGTGTAAAAGATAATATTGCGGGAGAGCATTTTCATGGGAGCGCGGATGAAAAAAATGATAGATGCCTACAATCGTTTCATCGGATTGTGAATTTAATGTTAAGTCATCATTTTTCATGTGAATACTCCAAAGTCCACAACCACTGATCCATCTGGTAAAAGCTCAATGTCCAATTCTTGAGGATAGCTTTGAACCATTGAATTAATTTCATCCAATACTTTATAAACAACAAAATTTTTCGCAAATTTTAACTTGATTTTTTTCTTGTAACTTGTTGGATTATACAGACTTAATCGCCTTACTTCTTCAAATTTCAGCTCATTGGTACGGCTAGGTCTTGTTCGCCAAAAGTAATCTATGCCAGGAGCATCTATCGGGATATGGTATAAGGAAAAAGTAGTTATAATTTTTTCCCAAAATTCTTTGGCAACATCATTGCTTCTCGATAGTTTATCGCCATCAAAAATAACCAAACGACCATCACCGAGCGAAACATTTTGCACCATGGTGTGAAAATTGACTTTTTCTACATTGAGATTATTTTCAAGAAAAAAAGTTTCTAACCTACGGTCAAAATCTTCCGATAAGCCGGAACGATTTAAAATGATTCTTCCCGCATTAGTTAGCGTCTTTAAAATAAATTGAAATATATTTCGATCTACATCATGACCATGAAAAAAATGTATATACTCTTGGTATGGATTTTCTCCTTCATGAAGTTTGAATGTTTCTTTCGATATAACTTTATAGCTCCATCCAAAATTATTTTGTAAATAGTTCCATAAATGAATATCTCCCCAATTCATAAACAAGCTTGATACACCATCTACTTTTTCATAGACTTTAAAAAAACTTAATGGTGAATATAAATTAAAGCCCTCGTCATGAATTGCTCCTTCTTTTAAACGTGTAGGAACATAAGAGTTTGCAACTAAATCATTAAGCTCTCTACCTAAAACTCCTCTTTTATTCTTATGAGAAATGAGAACCGATGAGGGAATGATATCTTTTGAAAGAGATTCATATAATTCTGAGGTATAATCTGCAATTGAAATTGAGCCAGACATACGTTTTAAAAAATCTCTATGGGATGCTCCTAAAAAACATAAATCAAACACACCTTCAAAATTTGCTCCAATCATCTCTTTTGCTTTTTCGACGTATAGATCTTGAATTGTTTTCGAAAACTCAAATTTGTACTGATGCTCTTCCACTGGATTTAATTCTTCCGAATGACCAAGGTTTTTGCGCTCATCTTTTTTTTGCTGCAAATATTTTTCAAAGGCTTGATCATACACTTTTGAGGAATCTTCAAAAAATGAGTGGAAACGCCCATTGGTTAAGTAACCACAACGAACTCCCCATAAGTCTGAGGGAATACCAACACGAGTAAAGTAAGCACCAAGCTCAAAGCAAAATCGACTAAAAGCTTGAAACACTCTCGAATCAAAAAATGAATATATTTTACTCAATCCATCTTCTGAATCAATAATTCCATAGGCCATTCCACGATCATTTAAAGCGAGCGAGCGCGCTAGAAAATGTGGAAGTCCTCCATTTATCAAAAATGGCGCAGGTGTAAGTGGCAAATAAAATACAACTTCTTTTCCAACTTCACCTGCAATCTCAACAAGTCGAGCTAAATTTGTCTCAGGCTTAATTTCAGAAAAATCGATTTTATCACCCGTCTCGGTGTGAAACGACCAATTAATTGGAACTATTATTTTGGTACCTGGAAAGTCGTGCAGTTTTGTTCGCCACAAAGACGATGACGTTTTCCAATAAAAAAACCAATTTTCCCCTGGAAAAACAGCATCAAGATCACGCATTTCTGGCGTGGTTAAGATGGGAGTAGAAATTGACACCTAACACCTCATGTCTAAGCTAAAAAACCAAATCCTTTTGGCGTAGATAATTTTAACGTCTCTTTCCTCTCTGTGTAAAGCCTTGTTTCACTTGAAGGAATACTCGTTAATTGTTAGACTCTGAGGACTAAAAATACAGCAGTTTTTAAAAATTAATATTCAAGGAAAGAGGTCTCCATGTGGTTTTTCACTGAAGAAGAAAAAGAACTTCAAAAAATGTGTCGCGATTTCGCAAAAAATGAATTAGCTCCAAAAGCAGAACACCATGATGAAGCTGAAAGTTTTAATATTGAAGCCTTTAAAAAAATGGGAGAAATCGGAGTTTTAGGAATCACCGCAGATCCTGAGTATGGCGGAGCGGGCCTCGGAGCAACAGCTGCCACTATCGTGATGGAAGAATTTGGTAAAGCTTGTGCGGGCTCCACTCTAAGCTATTTGGCCCACTCAATGCTATGTGTAAACAATATCCAGAACAATGCCTCGAAAGAACAAAAAGCAAAATACCTTCCAAAACTCATCACTGGAGAATGGATTGGTTGTATGGGAATGAGCGAGCCGGAATTTGGCTCTGATGCCGTTGGAATTCAAACGAAAGCAGAAGATAAAGGCGATCATTTTCAAATCAATGGAACAAAGATGTGGATCACAAACGCTCAATACGCTGATGTGGCCTATGTCTACACTCGCACCGGTAGCGAAAAGAAAAATCTTTCCACATTTATTATCGAAAAAGGAACTCCTGGTTTTTCAGTGGGTAAACCAATTCACAAGATGGGAATGAGATCAAGTCCTACGGGTGAATTAGTTTTTGAAAACGCCCGTGTTCCAAAAGCTAATTTAGTTGGAAATGTTGGTGATTCTGTCTATCACATGATGAAAAATTTAGAGATTGAAAGAATTACAATTGCTGGTATTTCTCTTGGAATTGCGCAAGCCTGTGTTGACCAATGTGTAAAGTACGCTCAAGAGAGAAAACAATTTGGTAAAGCTATTGGAAATTTCCAACTCATTCAAAAAATGATTGCAGAGATGGCTTCTGAAACTGAGATGATGAGACATTTTTTATACTCAATCGCCAAACAATACGACAATGGTGTTAAGGGTCCAGAAGTTGCGGCAATGGTAAAATTACAACTTCCAAAGATGGCCACTAAAATTGCGCTAGATGCGATTCAACTTCATGGTGGTTATGGCTACTCTCGCGAGTTTCCATTAGAGAGATTCATGCGTGATAACAAGCTAAATGAAATCGGTGCTGGTACAAACGAAGTGATGATTATGATTATCGCGAAGTCGTTATTAAACGAACTAAAGTAAGAGAAAAATCAATGAATGAATTACAACTGGAATTAAAAAAACAATTAAAAAAATACTGTCTTGAAAAAATCGAGCCCTACATGGAACATGATGACGAGACGGAAGAATTTCGCATGGATATTTTTAAAGGTCTAGGCGAACTTGGTTTTTGCGGAATGACTATTCCCGAGGCTTACGGTGGGGCAGGTCTTACCTATCAAGATCTTTCAGTGGCATTGACTGAGATCGCAAAATATTCTGTTCCCTACGCTGTCACCTTATCTGTATCCGCAATGGTGCAAGCAATTATTAATGGTTTTGGTAATGAAAAACAAAAACAGACTTATCTACCAAAGCTTACCACTGGTGAAGAAATAGGTGCTTTTTGTTTGAGTGAATCTGGATCAGGCTCTGATGCTGCATCTTTAAAAACTACCGCCAAAAAAGTAGATGGCGGATATGTTTTAAATGGTACAAAGCTTTGGATTACTTCCGGTGGAATTGCTAAAACTTATATTGTAATGGCAAGAACTGGAGGCGATGGAGCTAAAGGTGTATCAGCATTCATTGTTCGCGATGGAACTCCTGGTTTATCTTTTGGAAAAAAAGAAAAGAAAATGGGATGGAGGACAAGCCCTACGCGCGAAGTAATTTTTGAAAATTGTTTTGTACCTGAAGAAAACCGCTTAATTGGTGAAGGCGAAGGATTTAAAGTGGCCATGGCCGCACTTGATAAAGGAAGAATTACCATTGGTGCAGTGGCAGTTGGATTATCTGAAAGAGCCTTAGACGAGGCAGTAAAATACTCACTTACTCGTCAGCAATTTAATCAAGCAATATTTGAATTTCAAGGATTACAGTTCATGATGGCCGACATGGCGCTAGAGCTTGAATCATCAAGATTACTTGTCCAAGAAGCAGCAAGACTTTACGATGAGGGCAGACCTAGCCAAAAAATTGCATCGATGGCAAAACTAAAGGCCACTGATGCGGCAATGAAAATTACCACAGATGCGGTACAAGTTTTAGGCGGAGTTGGCTACACTCGCGAATATCCAGTAGAGAGATTCATGCGAGATGCAAAAGTACTTCAAATTGTAGAAGGAACCAATCAAGTTCAGCGAGTTGTAATCGCTAGACAATTGAAAAAAGAATACCAATCTAATTAAAAAAGAAATAAAAAAATGAAAAATTCATTTCAGTATTTTTCCACCAATAAAGATGCTCTAAACTTTAAGAGTGCTCTTTGCACCAGTGACGTTAAAAAGAAACTAATCGAACAGATTGAAAACCCAAAAACTCAATATGCCAAGGCCCCATTTCGTGCCGAATTATTAGAGTCGTGTATTCAATTAAAAAATAAATTTTTAAACATTAATCATTTTGTTCATATTGGTATTGGTGGCTCTAGTCTTGGCCCAGAAATGTTGATTAAAGCACTTAAAAATAATTCTTTAAAATTTCATTTCATCAATAATATTGACCCAGATGATATGCAAGAGCATCTAGATAATATCTCATTTGATTCTGCACTTTTTTATTTTGTTTCTAAATCTGGTGGGACGGCTGAAACATTAGCAGCATTGGCGCTAATTATTAATTACTATGAAATGCGAGGTAAGAATTTAGAACAAATTTTTTCTAAATTTGTTTTTGCAACAGACCCTGTAAAAAGTGAATTACTAGAGCTTGCTAAAATAAAAAATATACCAACGCTAGAAATTCCAACAAATGTTGGAGGACGATTTAGCGCCCTAACCCCCGTAGGTTTTTTCCCTGCTCTTTTTGCAGGTATCAATGTGCGCGAATTATTAGATGGAGCAATACTTGCTAATGAATTAGTTAACGATGTTAATAGTGATCTCTATAAAGCAGCTCATTACTTAATTACTTTAAGAGAAAAAGAAAATCGTTCAATCACAGTAATGATGCCCTACTCTTCAAAGCTTCGCGAATTTAGTGCATGGTTTACCCAACTATGGGCAGAATCCCTAGGAAAATGCTTAGACAAAAGTGGCCACACTATTAAAACAGGCTTTACTCCTATCCCTGCGTACGGTGCGACTGACCAGCATTCACAAATGCAATTATTCATGGAAGGACCAGAAGATAAGGTATTGCTGATGATAGAAGTTGAGAATTTCGCTCGAGATTTTTCACTTAAAAATTCTTTTCAAACTTCTTCATTCAATAGATTAAATGGACACCGACTATCTGAACTAATAAAAGCAGAGTTTCTTGGCACACTTGACGCCCTAAAAGAAATTAATAGACCATTCATACACATAAGTATTGAGGCCCTAGATGCAAAAAACCTCGGATTTTTAATACTATATTTTGAACTATTAACAGGCTTAGTTGGCAATCACTTAAATGTTGATCCTTTTGATCAACCAGGTGTTGAACTAGGAAAGGTCAAGAGTAACCAGTGGCTGAATAAGTTGAAATAATTTCGGCACTTGGCTAAAATAAAGGATACCAATTCTTTATATTCAAAAAGGTAATTTCTAGTTATGAGTACAGACGATACAACAATTGTTCTAACCGACTTAAAAGCAGCTCTTCAAGCAAGTGAAAAAGAAGCGCAAAAAAAACCCGCAGCTCTTCTTGTTGTTGGTGGTGAACTCAATGGCTCTATTTTTGATTTAAATGGACACGTTGTGACCATTGGCCGTAGTGCAGACAACACCATTGCTTTGGATTTTAATGGAATATCTAGATACCATTTTAAAATTTTGGCAGAAGATGATGGATTTATTCTTGAAGATCTCGGATCAAAAAATGGAACATTTTTAAATAATAAAAAAGTTGAAGGAAATATTGGACTTAATAAAGGTGACATCATTAAAATCGGAGCTGTTGCCTTAAAATATTTACCGAAAGGTGATCCAGAAAGACTAACCTACGACAAACTGAATCTTGAAGCCAACACAGACAAACATACCGGATGCTTCAATAAGGGTTATTTTAATAATAAACTAAATTTAGAAGTCAATAAAAGCAAAGTAACAGGCGAACCACTTTCACTTATCGTATTTGATCTTGACCACTTCAAAAAATTGAATGATGGGTATGGGCATGATGCAGGGGATTTTGTACTAAAAGAAATTGCACAATGTATTCGTAATGGCGGGATACGTGAAGATGATATCTTTGCTCGTTACGGCGGTGAAGAGTTCGTCATCCTTCTCCCTAAAACGAACATTAAACAATCATTTGAAATAGCAGAAAGATTAAGAAAATTAATCGAAGCAAAAGAATTTATCTATGACGGGAAAAGACTTCCTGTTACGGCATCAATTGGGGTTGCCGACTATCGTCAGGGAGTTCTAACAGGAACAGACTTATTTAAAAGAGCTGACGAAGCCGTTTATAAATCCAAGCAAGGAGGCCGTAATCAAGTGAATTTTTACCGTGAATAAATGAGTGAATTAAATTCTAATAAAACGACAATCAAGATTCTTCCTGAACATATTATTGATCAGATCAAAGCTGGCGAAGTTATTGAGCGCCCATCTGCGCTAATTAAAGAGTTAATTGAAAATTCCATCGATGCAAAAGCTACCAAAATTGAAGTTTCTTTAGTCGAAAACGGAATGAGTCTCATTTCACTAGAGGACAACGGAAAAGGGATGACATTTGAAGATGTCCCCTACGCATTTCTTAGGCATGCTACTTCTAAAATTGAAAAATTTGAAGATCTTTATCACTTGCATAGTTTTGGTTTTCGAGGAGAAGCACTGGCCAGCATCGCTGCAATTTCAAGAGTTACATGTATAACAAGTCCAATGGACAAAACAAGAAAAGGTGCCAAGCTTATTCTTAATGCTGGCGTTGAAGAATTGCTAATTCCTCAAACATCTGAAGAACACGGAACAAAATTGTTTATTAAAGATTTATTTTTTAATACGCCTGCAAGATTAAAATTTATTAAATCTAAATCATCAGAAAAAATAGCATTAAAAAAAATTTTCCAAGCATTTCTATTATCAAATCCTGAAATTGAATTTGCTATAAAGTGGGACGAAGAAGATAAAGAAATTTATCGCCCTAAGTTTGATAGCTTTCTTGAAAATGAAAAATGGCGGATTGCTGAAATATTTTATAATAAGAAAGATAAAAAAGAGCACTATATTAATGACCTCGTTCGAGTTGAAAACGAATTTGAAAAATACAAAGTTCATGGGTATTTCTCCCATGCTGCCGGCCCAGGAAGTGCACACAAACACCACTTTCTATTTATTAACAACCGACTTTTTTTCGATAAAACTCTTCACCAAGGGATCATTAGAAATTTAGAAAAATTTTGGCCAATAGGTTCGACCGGACACTATGTTTTTTTTCTTGAAGTGCCTCCCGAAGAAATTGATGTAAACGTTCACCCTAACAAGACCCAAATTAAATTTTTTAAGCCGGATGTGGTCTACACCCTAATCATGGGGGGGATAAAAACCAGTCTCCACCAACTACAAAAAGAAGAAATTCCATCTTCCATTTCACTAAAAAATATTCCTAACTTATTAAATTTGATCGATCAAGACGAACAAAAAAACTTACGTCTGCAAAGCTTCAATACCTTTGAAGAACATTCCAGAGACTTCGTTTCTCCAAACCAATTAAAGGAAAGTAATTATCCCACTCATGAATTTAATTCTGATGATATTAAATACCATCAAGATTTTACGGCACAATCTAAAATTATTTTTCCTTCAAACTATATTCAATTTGAAGATTGGTTAATTTATTCCGATCGTGAAGCTCTATGGTGTGTAGATCGAATAACATTATTTTACTTTTCAATTTATGACCTATTTATAAAACTAACATTTCAAGAAGAAATATTAACGACTCCCTTACTAATTAGTGAGCCCATCAAATTAGAACATCTTGGAATAAAATCTATTGATGAAAAAGATGACCTATTAAAGCATTTAAAAAAACATGGGCTCGAATGTGATTTTTTAGATCATGACTACTTGGCACTTAGAACCATTCCAAGCGTTATCAATACAGCTATTGGAGTACTTCTAACAAAGATTCTTATTATCTCTTTTTACCAAAAGAAAAACATTCAAGATTTCTCAAACTGGCCAGAGCTTCAAAAATCATCAAATCACTATTTTTATCAAGATATTAAGAATCTAAGCCGTAAGAATTCATTTAACACAGAGTTAGAAATGATCCACTGTATTGGCAACTCTCAACTTTACGAATATGGCATTTTAAATAAATTGACTGATAACTCATTGCGTAATTTACTACACAAAAAATAAAATCTGGACTTAATGTGGATAAAATTGATTTACTTAACAAAATTATTTTAATCTCTGGTCCAACTGCAACCGGCAAAACAAAGACCAGTATTCAATTAGCTAAGTCTTTGGCCTTAGCTGGGCTAAACGCACAAGTAATTAATTTCGATTCTTTGCTCTTTTATAAAGAAATATCTATTGGTACTGCAAAGCCTACTGCCATTGAGCAATCAGGAATTCCCCATCATTTAATATCAATCAACTCCATTACAGAAGAATTAAATGCCTCACACTATATTGATCTGGCAAAAAAATTGATTACGGAATTTCATGATAAAAAAATTATTCCAATTCTTGTTGGTGGCTCTGCATTTTATTTGAGAGCTCTGATCAAGGGAATGTACGCTGAAAATGATATTGCTAATAGTGACAAAAATATTATTAAAGTAAAATGGCAAACGATTGTGAAAAATTCTGGCATAAATCCTGTAATTCATTTTTTAAAAGTCAACGACCCTGAAGCTTTGACAATTTATCACACAAACGATCACTATCGACTTATTCGCGCTGCCGAACATTTCGATTTAACTGGTAATAAAATTAGTATTCAAAAAAAATCATTTGATGATTTAAACCCTTATGACTTCTCAAGCTCTAATTACAATTTATTGCATTTTTATTTAGACATTCCCAAAGATCTACATTTTGAATATATTTTTAAAAGAGTTCATGAAATGTTGGAAAACGGATTGATCGGCGAAGTCGAACAATTGCTTAAAAATGGCCATTCTAAAAAATTAAAACCACTCCAATCAATTGGTTACAAAGAAACAATTGATTTTCTTGAAGGAAAAATTTCCTCAACAGAAGAACTTCGTGAACTTATTGCCATCCACACTCGACAATTGGCAAAATCACAACGAACATTCTTTAAAAAAATTACTCCTAAAATTGAATTGAATCCTTTGATAGATCATGGAAAAATAGAAAAACAAAGCTTAGAGTTTCTTAAAAAAATGTGAGTTATATAATATGGTTCTTCAAAAATTAAAAGTCATTGTTATTTCAGACGGTACAGGTGAAACAGCAACTGGAATTTGTCGAGCTGTCATAACTCAATTTAAAGAGCGAGAAGTTCTCTTTACTCGTTATAAAAACATTCGTTCAGAAGAACAAATAGATGCTATTTTTAACGAAGCTGCCATTCATCACGACCTTGTCGTCTATACTATTGTATCTGGAGACCTACGCGAATATGTTGCAGATGTCGCAAGAAAAAAACATGTCAGAACACTAGACGTATTAGGGCCAGCTCTAACTGCATTTTCAAATTATTTTAATCAAGAGCCTAGTTCTGAACCAGGACTACTTCATGCGGTAAATGATGATTATTTTAAAAGAGTAGCGGCGATGGAATTCACTCTCAATCATGATGATGGTCGCAACCTTGAATCGCTTCACTTGGCAGATGTCATCTTAGTCGGAGTCTCCCGTACTTCTAAAACGCCACTTTCAGTATATCTTTCTCAACATGGTATTAAAGTAGTTAATATTCCGATTATTTCAGGTCAAGCCCTTCCTGAAGAACTATTTAAAATAGACCAAAGAAAAATATTTGCACTTACGATTGACGTTGAAGCACTTTCTGAAATTCGACGAAATAGACTTTCAAGACTTGGGGCTGAAAAACATCAAGGTGAATATGCTCAACACACAAAAATCATTGAAGAAATAGAATGGGCCAATAACCTTTTTAAAGAAAATAAAAGATGGCCGGTATTTAATGTGACAGATAAAGCGCTAGAGGAAACTGCTGCGGACATAATGAAACTCTTAAACATGCGAAGAAATAATATTTTTAAACAAAATAAGATGGATGAAAATCAAGAATGATTAATTATTTAGCAGATCGCACAGTTCAATAGTTTCTTCTTCTCTTTTTGCAGAAATTTCTAGCTTTCTAACCACATCTTCCCCTGCTATATGAAGTTCTAATGTATGCACAGTAGGAATTACTTTTCCCTCATTATCGACTTCTAATGGTAGAGCAATACCAATGGAATCTGATATCGGAAGTTTTTGTGTACGTTTTTCTCCAAATATTTCAAAATCCAACTGTCCTTCAACGCAACTGCGAGATGTCACTAGATAGGCGTAACTATAGTTTGGCAAATCTTGAGGTATTTCAACTTGCACTGTTCTTTTATCTGTCAAAGTCATTTCTTTTATAAAATGTTTTCTTCCTGCGACTTCAACCCTTAGTGTAATCGGTTTATTTAATGGAACTGATATCGCACCTATTAGGTCTGGAGTTACTATTTGATCGTTAACATATACCTTATTTTTCATTTTATTAAATTGCGAAATAACTAAGGTCGTTTCTTTATCTCCAAGATTGGCAGTAACACCTTTTTTAGTTGTAGAAGACGGTGCACGTCTTGATTCGGCTTTTTCCATCACTGCTATATAATCATCATCTCCAGAAGATAGATAAGTTGTGTAAACATAAAAGGCACCTGATAACACAATTGCAAGAACTGCAACGCCTTTTACCAGTGGTGAAACCGCATCCTTTTTCTTTACTTCGGCCCGACTAATCATGCTTTGGGTAGATTCAGATTTTTTTGTATTTAAAGACTTAGTATTGTTTCCTTTTTGCAATTCAACAGGAAGTTGAGCACGCCGACTAACAGTTCTTGTTCTAACTGCTTTTTTGGGTTCAATAGACTGCTCAGTATTATCATCACCAGTTTTTTTTCCTAAGATTTTTTTTGTTCGGCTTAGTTTTGCAGTCGAATCTTTTTCCTCAAACCCCATATCGAAGACAACTTCTTTGGCACGTGGACCTTGTGAATTGTCTTCTCCCGATGTTTTTTCTGTGGACTTTCTTGTGCCTTCTCCAGATGCCTCACGCTTTACTTCATCAATGTATGGACGAATATCAATTTTTCCATACTCGAACATTTTTTCTCTATCGCGTTTAATATCATCTTTAAAAAGTTCTTGAGCAAAATACGACAAATCTGTTGCATTAAAATCTGGATACTTAGAATATAAAAACTTCATTAACGCTCGGTTAAATTGGTCCATATTCTCAAAACGGTTATTTCTATTCTTACTAAGTGCCTTAAGAACTATCTCATCCAGTTCTTTTGGAACATTTGGATTTATCGAAGATGGTGGTGGCACTTTACATTCTTGAATCTTTTTTAATACGGCAAGATCATTATTATCTTTAAATAATTTTCTTGAACAGAGCATTTCCCACAGTGTAATCCCAACGGCAAATTGATCATAACGAGGATCAAGTTCAAATCCTTCAAGGTATTCAGGAGCGAGGTATGATAATTTACCTTTTATTGTTCCTGCTTGAGTAGCTTCTGAGTTCGTTTTAGATTTTGCAATACCAAAGTCGATTACCTTTACCGTACCATCATACGTTAACATGATATTATGAGGAGAAATATCTCTGTGAATAATTCCTCGCTCCTCACCTGTTAATTTGTCTGTAAATGTATGAGCATAATAAAGTGCCTGGCACACTTGAGTTACAATAAAGGTTGAAATCTCCACAGGAAATACAAACTTTCTTTCTTTTAATTTTTCGAGATACTCTTTTAAATTTCGTCCATCGCAATATTCCATGGCAACAAATAATTGCTCATTATGTACACCATAATCATAAACTTGAACGATATTGGGATGAATTAATCCAAAAGTAAGTTTAATTTCATCCATAAACATGGTTTTGAAATTTTCATCTTTAGAAAATTGAGGCTGAACCATTTTAATAGCAACAACTTTATCGGCTTGCTCACCGAGAAAGCGCGCACGACAAATCTTGGCCATCCCACCATCAACTAAATGATCTAGGATTAGATAGCGTCCAAATCTTTCGCGCTTTTGCTTGCTGTCGTTAGACATAATAACTGACTCCTCAAGTTACCTATCGGAGTTAAGTCAAAAAACTTTAAAATTATTTAGGTAGCATTTAGCGAATGACAACTTCCTGAAAACTTGGAAAATTAACCATAATTGGCCTTAAGTCTTTAGTTTTTTTACAAAGCCCATAAACCTGATAAAGTCCCAACGAATTCTCACTTGAGTCTGGATGCATAAGTAATTGCTTTTTAAACGTCATCAATTCAAAACGATGAAAATTAGCAGCTTCGGCTTGCTCAAAAAATAATGAATGAGAAATACGCTTCGAATCTAATGTATAAAGAAGAACTAATCTAAAATCGTTACACTCATTTACCTGTTTAAGTTCATCTGCGGAAAACCAATAGTTAAATGAGGAAGACGAATTCATTCGTGTAATCATTAAATCAAACTGTAAACTCATTTCTTGATACCAAGAATAACGTTCAAACGAGAGATTCTCTTTCCACGTTTTATCTGCATAGTTACCGTTTCGTACGACAAACGTCCCTGATTTAGTCATATTCTTTGATAAATTAGAACACCCCACCATGAGAAAACTAGCTGTAAAAATGATCGCTATTAAAAAATTATTTTTTTGCATTTTTTATCCATTGTATTATTTCTTTAATTACAAATCCTGAGTCAGTATCATTATAAATGTCATGCTTTGAATCTGAAAGCTCTATTACTTGAAAATGCTTTTTTTCGACGCTTTTCATAAATAGATTGATTTTTTGGTGGTTTATTAATGGGTCATTTTTTCCAACCAAACATAAAAAGGGAAAATCAATGAAATAAGCTTTGTGAATAATTTCTTTCAATGCTTCTTCTATTACCCTTAAACCATTAAAGCTTAAACGATGAACAACCAGAGGATCTGATTCATATTTTTCTTGCACTTCACGCTGATGGGATAAATCATGACCATGAATTAAACGATTCATTTTTATATGACTCATTTGAATACTTGTCATTGGAGTCGTTCGTTTCTCGATGTAATTCAATATTTTGATCATTGGATTTAATATATTTTCAAAATCAAAATAAAAACTGCTTGCAATTAAACCTTTAAATTTAACTAATAATTCATTTTTTTCTTTCGTTCGATTAAATAAAAGAAAACGTAAAAAAATTAATGCACCAAAACCATGGCCAAAAAAATAAAGATGATCAACCTTTTCTAATCGACTTAAAATTTCAAAGACATCAGTTACCAAGTCATCAATATTATCAACATGTCCTCTAGTTCCGTTTGAAAGCCCATGCCCTTCAATATCTAAGAAGACAAATTCTAAGCTATTAAAAGTTCCATTAAATTTTTGATTAAATACATCAAAATATCTATCATGATGATCTAGGATATCATGTAGAAAGAGTATCCTAATTGTTTCTTTATTATCTCTTTTTTTTACAGAAGCGTTAACAACAAATCGTTTTAAATATAAACTATTGCCTTTTGAATTCTTAAAATGTCCTGCACTCACTCCAGAACTCAAATCAACCCAAGATAATAAATTTTCATTATCTTTAAATTCTTTCATCTTTATTCTAATTGAAAGACATTTTCTATTAATGCTCGCAAGCTTGAGGTCAACGTAATAAAACGAACAACATAACCAGATCTATCTTCAAGTCTTCTCGTTACTACAAAATGGACACCTATCGGTTTTCTATTCCCCCAAACCAGATTAGCTTTTAACTTTTTTTGAAGTGGCAAAATTTCTTTAGTTAAAAATTGTCCACCGCCTAAGGAAAGATCCCTTACAATTCCTTCAGCCACTTCCCCATCACAATTTGCAAATAAATAAACTGGATCATTTGTATTTAAATGTGGCTTAATTAATTTTTTATCTGTTATTTTCTCACTTAATTCAAAATCAGCTATGCTTACCCATTTTTCAAAATTAGTAGTGGTAATAAATGTTTTCTCATTTATACGATTGTGTGCAAACATGGACTTTAAATTTTCCAATGAATAAGGCCCGTATTCCACTTCCGTTGCATCTTCCCTATCGAGCCCAACTTTAATAAAAAACTCTTTATCTAAATCAGATAAATTAGTGAATTCAATTTTTCTAGGCTTAATATTTTCTACTTTAATATCTTTTTCATAACCAATATTAGTATCTGTATTGCGGCTCGATCGTCTTTCTTTTACGTCATTTGTTGAAGGCTCAGACTCCTCGCGAATCGTACTTTCAGTTTTTTCAAAATTGTTTGCATGTATGGCCAATTCTTCAATATCTTTTGATTTTACCCAATTTGGAAATCCCTTTCGCCAAACGTATGTATCTAAGGATACTTTTCCATTTGCTAGATGCTCCTCTAGTACTTCTTGATCTACAGGACCTACTCTTTCCGTCCCTTCCACATAATACCATTGAGTCATAATCCCTCTTTATTAATTATTTTTTTTATGTATTTCTTATCTATTATATAAAGTCTTAATATTTCAAGGAATCGAAGGCAAATTTTCCCTATTTTGCAAACTAGTTCTTCAAGTAGCTCATTTTAAGACCTCTTTCACTCAAGAATTTTTAAAAACATCCGAAAAGTTAAATGGTTAACTATCTTCATCGGGAATTTTTATGAAGAAATATTTATGGATTATAAGTGCTGCTCTTTTACTTCAGAGTTGTGGAAACAAAGAATTGTTTTCTCCTAATAAAGCGGCTTCTGAAACAAGTGTAGCTTCTGCATTACAAACAACCAGTAAACTTTGCTCGGCAAAAACACATATTAAAGCACCTGTAGATGTTTTAGTACTATTTGACAACTCTCCTTCATCCAACGCATTTAACTCAGCAACTCGAAATAGACTCATTTCAATGATTCAAGGTTTTGTACAAGATAATTTCGACTACCATATCATGGTAGCCCCCCTAACAGGCTCATCTATTTCCGACACTAGTTCTGCGGTAATATATGCGGCCGATGCAACTTCTTTACATGCAAGCGTAGCTAGTAAATTGCGACCAACAAATAACATTAGTTCTGTCTCTTTCCCTACTTTGACTGGGCCAGAATATGGAATAAGACGTTCATATGAGATTATCCAGGCAAATAGATCAAACGGTGTATTTAGAAATAATGCTTATACTATGATTGCCGTTCTTACAAATGGTAATGATACTCAGTGTTCGGCTTCACTAGGTGATCCATGTACTCCTTCAAATAAAACTTTTTATGATTCAACCATTAATCAATTAACATGCTTGGGTCATAATACACCACACCGTTCAAGCTCTAGTTGCGGTGGAGGTACTTTAAATTCTGCCATGTTCAGGTTTATTTCCCTGTCACCAAAAACATCTTCTTGTGGTACAGCTGGAACATTTTACCATTATGCTTCTCAAGAAATTTTTTCCAACGGGACAGCAACACGCCAATATATTGATTCTGCCCCAATGGTTATGGGTTCAGGTCCAACTTATAATGATGCTCGGGATTTCTGTGATTCAAATTCAGACATTTTCTCCCACATTCGATCATCGATTAAAGATGTTGTTCTAAAGCATCGCTATAATAGATGGCCGGTTGCTGACAGTTACGCCAATATTGATACAGCAACCATTAAGGTTAAACTGATTGGTCCAACTAATAACACGATTAGAGAATTAGTAAACAATACTGGCGTTTCGTCTCCGTCAAGTGGTTTTAGTTATGAAGGAGTTTGTAGCGTAAGTGGATCTGAAACTTGCAATACCCGCTACTACCCTCTTCCAGGTGGAGAACCATTTCCAGGGCACCTTATTCGTCTTCACGGCACAGACGAAGTGGAGTTTCCAAATTGTTTGAGTGTGGAATATTACGCACCAACTGAAACTTATCGTTATGTTTATCTTCCATACGGGACACCTAACCAAGATACACTTGAACTTTATATTGATAACCAAAAAATCGAAAAATCCACGGTCAATGGTTGGAGTTTTTTGGGTAGCTCAATTTGCGCATCAAGTTTAACCGATGGGAAAATTCTAAATCTACCTGTATCTGGAACCTGTGGACCGATGCTAAAGTTGAATGGTTCAGCTGTAGTTAATAGCAAACAAGGTGGTAGCGTGAGTGTGCGGGTAGATTATATTTCAAATTAAAAATTATGTTCTATCAAGCCACCAAAGTGTGGCTTGTATATTTAACCACTTCTCGCTTTAGATTCATTTACTTTATTAATCGCATTTTGGAATTTCACCACTGGGAACATTTTTTTTAGGTAATCGATGTTTACCATTGTAAACATTTTGCCTCCAGCCCCCACAACTAAATCACCGCAAAACTTTGCGGCAAGTGCTTCTTTAAAATCATCAATTCCAATGGCAACATTTCTTTCTTTAAACCACTCTAAAATTTCAGAAAGATTACATTGAACCTCTCCCTCTTCACTAGCTTCTTTATCACCAACTTGTTCGAGAACTTTAGTTAAAAATTTTTCACATTTTGATGATATGGTTAATTTCTTTGCATCTTCCATAAGTCTTTGAGCATTAAAAAAAACTTGAAACTGTCTAAATACTTCTGGATCTTTTACTTTGAGTGCTGGCATTTTTTCAGGATCTACGCCCGAAATAACAATTCCTTCATCTTTCATTAACTGAATAAACTCTTCATATTTTGCTTCTGGTAAATTAAAAATTTCAAATGCATAAATTTTTAAGCGTGATAAAGGCACTGTATATAGTCCATCATCTTCAGTTTTAACTGCATGTGATTTAAAAACTAAAAATAAAAGTGACAACGTGCGGATGATATCTTGTGATTGAAAAAATTTATATTCAGCCGTTTTACCGGCACCACCAAAGCCCATTGAATTGTTTTCTAAGCTTTTAACTTTCTCATTCGTTTTTCTAAGTCGATCTGCCAGTGTGTTAATCAAAGTTTTAAACCATGGATTTAAACCCGTCATTGTTTTATCTAATGCCTGAAATGAAATTTCAATGATCTCAGTTTGAACAATTGCTGAAGCAGATGCAGATCTTTTTTTTGATTCCGGATCAAAATAAGCCATTTCCCCAATTACTTCACCTGCACGCAAGACTGCGAGATCAACATAACCACGTCCCTTTGGCTTGAATAATCTAATCTGACCTTTTTGTATGATATAAAGTGACTCTGCAAGATCATTTTCATGGAATAAAACTTCACCTGGCTGTAAAACTTTTAGCCCTGATTTTTTTGCACTATTTGATGACGAAGTTGAAAATGTTACCACGTACTCTTCCTTGAGTGAGAATTGTATAAAAAAAAATCCCACTAATTCAAACAAGTATTAGTGGGATCTTCTCTATTATTTTATCTTATTTTTAAATTCGTTCAATCACTAAGGCAAGAGCTTCTCCCCCTCCGATACAAATTGAAGCCATTCCGTATTTAGATTTTTTTTCTTCCATAGCATTCATAAGTGTGACAACAATTCTTGTCCCCGAAGTACCAATTGGGTGGCCAAGACTTACTCCCCCTCCAAAAACGTTGACTTTAGAATGATCGATTTTTAATTCTTTCATTGCGGCCAATGCAACTATTGCAAAAGCTTCATTGATTTCAAAAAGATCAATTTGCTCAAGCTTTAAGTTCGCTTTAGCTACTGCTTTTTTCATGGCTTCAACAGGTGCAGTTGTAAACCAAGTAGGATTTTGAGCGTGACTTGCATAAGAGACAATTTTAAATTTTGCTTGAGATTTATATTCTTCACCACCCAAAACAACTGCTGCTGCACCATCGTTAATCGTTGATGCATTTGCCGCCGTAATAGTTCCAGCTTTATCAAATGCTGGTTTTAAACTTGGAATTTTTTCAAAATTTGCTTTCATTGGGCCATCGTCTTCAGAAACAACAACGTCACCTTTTGCATTCTTTATCGTTACTTCTGCAATTTCTTTTTTAAACATACCTGACTTAATTGCGGCTTGGGCCCTTTTAAATGATTCAATGGCATACTGGTCTTGCTCTTCACGACTTGAATACTTGGACGCTGCTTCTTCTGCGCAATTTCCCATGGCACGATTTGAATACACATCCCATAATCCATCCCACTGCATAGCATCTTTCATTGCCGCTTCACCAAACTTAAATCCAGATCGCGAATTTAGAAGTAAATGCGGCGCTAGTGACATATTTTCCATTCCACCGGCCACAACTAATTTATTATCACCAGCTAAGATTGTTTGTGCGCCTGTAATGATAGCTTTTAAACCTGAGCCGCAAACTTTATTTAGAGTTGTACAAGGCACACTTTCTGGAAGCCCTGCAAAAATAGCGGCTTGACGAGCTGGTGCTTGCCCAACGCCCGCACTAACAACGTTACCCATAAAAACTTCGTCGATCTTTTCTTTTGAAACTTCTGCCCTATTAATCGCTGCTTCAATGGCCACTGCACCTAACTTAGGAGCAGAAACAGTTGAAAGTGGCCCCATAAATGTTCCACTTGGAGTGCGTGCACCTGAAAGAATATAAACTGCCATAAAAATCTCCTTATTTTAAAAAATTTTGCTCATTAAACCACAAGCAAATCTCTTTGAAAAACTAACTTTTTTCTGCTACACCCAATAAAAGCTTTTTTATGAGGTATGCCCATGTTTCAAAGAATCGACTCTGAAATTCCCGCCATTGAACTTCCAGAAAAATGGAGGCAAGAATTAAAGCAATCACTTTTAAAAGTCTATGGCGACCAATGCCTAAAAGACGATAAAACCTTTGACGTTTATGGTTTTACCTACCCTAATGAATTATTAATTATTGCTTCTTATGTAGGAATGGATCAAGGCACTATTCCCATAACGATATTCCTTTCTGCTGATATAAATCAGAAGTCTGATCCTAAAAAACTTTTTGACTCGCTCTTAGATAACATTGCCATTTTTTTTGATCAATATTTTCAAAATATAAACAACGAAGAGTGGGATGAATTTGTTTATGAGTGGCAAGAAGAAGTCATCAACCGCCAAACATTCTATTACAAAGTTACACGCGAAAATATTTCCTTAACCCTAGAGGCGGAAAAACTTTTAAATTCGTAATTTTTTAACACCCAGTTTTTTTTTGTGTCATAATAGAATTATCTACTAGATTCAAGGAGGATCTATGCAAAAATTATTTATTGCGATTCTATTTACTTTTATCACAAGCGCTCAGGCCGGTTTTTTAATTGAACCTTACTTAAACTACAATTTTGGTTCTGGGGATTATAAATTTGATGGTGAAACCTACGACGTTTCCACATCTGGACCGAACTATGGTTCTCGTCTAGGATTTCAATACTTAGGTTTTATGGGGGGAATGGATTTTAACTTAGGTAGTTATGGATGGGATGAAAAATCCAATGGAACTACAACGAAATATGATTTAGACACTACTCGTTTTGGTGTTTTTGCTGGTTATGACTTTCCAATTCTACTACGGGCATGGATTGGTTATTATTTTAAAAATAGTGCTGAATACTCAAAAACGTACGAGGACGAGTCTGACAAGGGCGATGCGTACAATGGAACAGCAATTGAACTAGGCGTGGGTTTTACTCCGCTTCCACTTCTTTCTGTCAACGTTGGTTACAGAATGAATACATATGATGAATATGAAAATGCCAATGGAACAAAAACTGCCTTAAATGGAGATCGCGAAGTAAATATCAACGAAATCTTTGTTGGTGTCTCTCTTCCTCTAAATCTTTAATTTTTCTCCAAAGAGCCCGAGCTTTACAGTCGGGCTCTTTTTCACTCAAATTTATTTCTCAAACATCCGATACATTCTCAATGAAAAAAGCCCTTTTCACTTCCTTATTTTTGCTTATTACCATCTCTACTCACTCAAGAGATGTCTGCCCAACGTCCCAAACCCCAGAGAACACTTCAATTGAAACTCCGTGTGTCCAATTAGACTCTCCTGTTCTTTTTGAAAAGAGTTGGGGAAAAGAATTACGAGATTTTTTCTGGCTAACATCAGAAATTGAAAAAACTAAAGACATAGTCCAATATCAGACTAATGATTTTGCCGAAGTTTTAAGATTCTATCGTGACAACCTTCAATCAAAAACTGGAAAAACACTTAATCGAGTTAAAAACTTAGAAGAGGATTTCACTTTACTTTATGAACTACAAAAACAAATTCGATTGACCAAAAGAAAATTGAATTTATGTTATAAAAATCTGTGCGGGGCTCAAAGAAGAGTGGAGCTAGAAGATGAGCTGAGAAAAATTCAAGGCTCACAGACGGAATTAATATATAAAAACCCACTCCTAAGCACTAAAACAATTGAAAATTTTTTCCTTTATTATCCACAAAGTGTTGAAGTGGCCCGCAATAACAAATTCGACTCTTTTTTTACCATAGTAAAACAAACTGCAACAGATACCTTTGGAGACAGTGAATCTAATCTAGATTTTTTAGAAAGTGATGAGCCTCGATTCGATAACACTGTATTAAAAAATCTTTTTATTAATTCATCGATAGAAGCATTAAAAAACTTGGAGCCACTAAAATCAGACCTGAGTAAATTTTTTTATGATAAGGATATGCCATTGTTTAAAAAGAATAACAGCGACTATATCAAATCATACTTAGAATCATTTCATGGAAAATTTCCTTATCTTTCAGAAACTCTTTTATTTAAAGCCGAGGTTAATAATGAAAAATCACAATTGCTTTGTCGTTTAGACAAAAACCTCGCGGCAAAAAAACTACGAGAGAAGACGCTAAACACGGCAGTCGACGGTGCGCTTTTAATTGGTCCACTTTTTTTAGGCCCATTAGGAAGAATTGGCAGTGCCGGAATTCGCTCAATACTAACGACTCGACTCGGCAGTTTTGGAATGCGTATCGGCCATGCAGAAAAAGCACTTATGGCTTCGCGCTTAAGCAGTGAAGGGATTTTTCTCAAGCATGCAAATCAAAAAGTTAATGCGAAAGAAAATGAATGTGCGCAAGATGCTTTAGAATTTTATTTAAAAACCAACGAAGCCAATTTTGAACGGCAACGAATTTGTTCGGAGGAACTAGCAAGCCTTCGTCTTGAAGAGTCGTTGTCATGGATAAGTTTAAGTGGGATTGAATTAATCCCACAACTAGAAAAACGCTTCAAATATCTTAGAGCAGCAGTTGTTGAAAAACGCTCTTTAAGGCCAGAAGAAACCCTAGCTTCAGCATTAGAAAGTTTTGGTAAGCAAAAAAATCATTTTGCGATAGAAGTTAAAGCACATGACAATAGCTATTATACCGTCATGGATTTGAATAAATTAAGTGAAGTAAAAAATGAAAATCTAAAATCTCTTCCAAGTGATTATTGGAAGTTTGTTGGTGACGTGTATCGCACTCGACTAAATTTAACTCCCGATGAAATTAAAGGTTTTGTAAAAACTAGTGAAGAAATGCACTCGCGTACAAAAATAATATTAAATACCACTAGTTCACAAGTTTCATCTAAAAATCCTGCTCAATTTAATGGTGGAATAGGTATAGTCGAATCAAAAAAGATGGATGATCTTTTACCAATAGAAAAATCTACAGGAAAAAGGTTTCCAAGAAAATCTGGCGAAAAATCTGTTGAAATTGTAAGACTAACAGTTTCAAAAGATGCTGAAAAAAGTGACCTATCTAAACATTTAACCGAATCTGCTTTGCAATTAATCAATAATGATCCCTTAGTTACTAAAGCCTATATTTATACTTCCAAGTCCCATGCGGTACTTTATCGCAGAATGGGAATTCCAAAAGATGCTATCAAAGCACTTGATGACCGTGATGTTTATATTGAATTAGATCGTACAGACCTAGAAAATTTAGTCCGGTCAAAATCTCAACTTGCCAAATAGCACACTCTCGCTATCCTATCTTTATGATAAATATATTTATTATTAAATTATTATTTTTGTCTTTTACGCTTCATGCACAAGTATTAGAAACTTGCTATTCAACTAAAAATACGCCGATTGAACACTTCGAAAAAATTTCCTCAAAAAACCCCAATGGCAAACGTATTCTTGTTTTTGGACTAATCCATGGAGATGAAGTTCACTCAGAAGAACTGGCCAAAATTTGGGTGAAGCGACTCTCTGGTCTAGAGCCTAGTAACCATTGGAGAATAATTACAAGCCTCAATCCAGATGGAAAGCTACTTAAAACACGTGGCAATAGCAACGGAGTTGATCTCAATCGAAACTTTCCAACCTACGATTGGGACGAACATGCACTTATTCATTGGAAAAATAATTTAAAAGAAAATCCACGTCGCTACCCTGGTCCAAATCCAGGCAGTGAGGTTGAAACGAAATGCGCGATAAAGCATATAGAAGAATTTAAACCGGATGTTATCGTGGCCATCCACACACCCTATGGTCTTTTAGACTACGACGGTCCGGATGAAAAAATAATTAAAAAAACAGTACCATTTAAATCCCTTCCGTGGAGACGACTTGGTACTTTTACCGGAAGCCTTGGACGTTATATGTGGAATGAGAGAAAAATCCCAGTCTTAACAATAGAGCTAAAAGAGAACTCTCTCAAATCTCATTTGCACGAATTTCTATGGCTTCAAGATCAAGTTTCTTACCTCGCAAATTGATAAAAAAAAGCCACCCGAAGGTGGCTTCTAAAATATATAATTTATTTATAATTAGTCA
>CAYWBR010000005.1:0-42326 GCA_964456675.1 uncultured Bacteriovorax sp.
TGGATAAAGGTATGAGGGTTTTTATGAAAAAATCTCTAAAAGCTATCTTTGGTTTCATGTTAGTAATTGTCGGATCTATTGAATATTAGAAGTGAAAGAAAAAATTCCTGCAGGTAAGAGACGATCATCTTTGTCTGGATGATGAGCAACACTTATTTCGCCAACCTCGACATTCTTTTTACCAGGATAGACGTTCATTAAATTTCGAAGAGCTTCGTGTTGAACACCATGAGTGTGAGAACTTAAAAAGAAAAAACTTTTTTCGCGATTTAAAACACGATAACAGTCGTTTACAAATTCTTGAATATTGTCTTCAAATTCCCAAACTTCTTTATTGGCACCATGACCCCAACTTGGTGGATCGGCCAAGATTCCATCGTACTTAAAACCTTTTCTGATTGAGTGCTTTAAAAATTCACGTATGTCTTGCTGGATAAAATGAATTCTTTCATTGTTCAAATTACTTTGGCGTTGATTGTCTCGGGCCCAGTTTAAAACACCTTTTGCCGAATCCACATGAAATACTTCAGCTTCAAGACCTGCGAGTGCCATTGAAGCTCCTCCCGTATAGGCAAAAAGATTCAAGAATTTTAAAGGGCGTCTAATTTCTTTTCTCACGCGAATTGCTTCTTCCGACAAAAGTTGCCATACCGGCTCTTGTTCAAAAAAGATTCCACAATGGCCAAAGGAAGTGAATTTTAATTTAAATTTCAGATTTTTGTTTTCTGGATTTCTCCAGTGATAAAAAATTCCATTTGGCTCATCGGTCTTATGATTCCAGTGACCACCGCCGTCTTTTTGCCGAACGCAAACAGAAGTAGCCTTTTTCCATTCGTTTTCAGAGAGTCGTGGCGACCAAATGGCCTGAGGAGAGGGTCTTTCAACACGAACCCCTCCGATGATTTCGAGTTTTTTTCCAAATCCGGAGTCTAAGAGTTGATAGTCTTGTTTTGGTTTAGAAATTAATTGTTTCATGGGTGTTTAATAATTTTTTTTTTGCAGTATGTCTATAGAGCTGTTGATATTTATCTTGAAATTGCAAATCATTTGCAATATTGTACCACTGATAATTGCAAACCGTTTGCAAAAATAAAAAAGGAGGCATTATGAAAGTTATCATTTTATCATTATTGGTTGGTATTAATGCATTAGCAGACGAAGGGCATCGCCATTATCATGGTCTTGATGCAAAAACAAAGAAGCCGTGCGAGTTAATGGTTGAGCATGAGTACTTCGAAAATGACGTTACAACGAAGGAAAACTATAGAGCATTAATTCTTACAAGTTATACAGTTTTCGATGACAATCACCAGTATTTTTATGAATCGAATCATCTTGAAAATGCAATTGTTGTTCAATTTTCTGCGAAAAATCCAAAAAAGTCCATTAGTAGAAAAGCGTCTTCAGTTTAAAGCCACTCGCGAATATAATTTTGTGAAAAATGTTTTATTTTTTCAGTTTTTTAGCTCAAGAGATTTAACTCCGTACGGATATGACTCAAATTATAATTACGTTGAGACTGACTTGTTGCAGACTCCATCAATAATTATGAAAGAACAAAAAAGATTAAAAGCTCCAAGTTATTTTACCGTTGATTGGATGATGGATATTGAGATCAATCCTAATTTTGATTTAAGTTTTGGAGTTGATAATATTTTTAATGTTACACAAACCAAAACTTTTAATGATGCCCCTCTTTCCTGGGCGCGCCATGGGGACCATTTTCATTTAGATAATATGCATCTTTGGGGACCGGTGAAAGGGCGGGTTATTTGGACTAAGCTGCAATTTGAATTTTAGGTGATGTTTATGACAAATTTTAAAATTAGCACTGAAGAAGTTATTATAGAGAGGGGGGAGAAAGAATTAGACTTTGAATCCCACGCATTGGAGGGATATGAATTATCTTCTTTTACTTATATAGATAAAAGACCCTTTCATCCAGTAAGATTAATGAATTTTCTTCAAAATTTCCCGAGAGAAATTCTAAGATCAAAAGGAGTTTTTTGGATCGCTTCAAAGCCTAATACTATAAATACATGGGTGCAAATAGAACGAAAGCTAAATATTGGCATTCAAGGAATTTGGTTGGCAAGTATCCCATACGAAAGATGGAATCTTGAGGCAAACGAAATTACATCTGTTGAAAATACATGTGATAAGACGTTTGGATTGTTTGGTGACAGAGCTCAAAAATTAGTTTTTGTAGGCAAAAATTTAGAAGAAATAAAATGGCGAAGAAAATTAGATGATCTACTTTTGCATGATGAGGAGTTAGCGCTTGGAAACGACTATTGGATTAATTTTTATAATGATCCATTTAAAGAATATATACCAAATAAGTAAGTAAAAGGGGATTTTGTTCTCTTTTTAGGATAAAATCAGGATATCCCTTTATGCGGGTCATGTTCATGGCCCGTTTTTTTACGAGGTTTAAAATGCAAATACCTATTACTATTATCACTGGATATCTTGGAAGTGGAAAAACTACTTTGCTAAACAATATTCTTCAGCAAAATCACGGGCGAAAAATAGCTGTAATCGAAAATGAATTTGGTGAAATTAATTTAGATTATGAATTTGTAATGCACGAAAAAGAAAATATTTTTGAAATGACTAATGGTTGCATCTGTTGCAACGTACGAGAGGACTTAGTTACTACTTTAAAGCAGATAGTAAATTTAAATCAAAAATTTGATACAATAGTGATTGAAACCACTGGTGTGGCAGATCCCTCTCCTGTGTTACATACAATCAAGCAAGATTCTGAGTTGCGATCTCTTTTTTATATTGATTCGATTCTTTGTGTGATCGATGCAAAAAATATCAAAAATCAAATGGAGCGAAGCCCGGAAGTTAAGAAGCAGCTAACTGCAGCTCAATTGGTTTTAATTAATAAAAAAGACTTATTGCCGACAGATGAATTTATTGAACTTGAGAATTATTTAAAACGCTACAATCCTTTGGCCGAATATGTAGTTTCTAGTTATGGTAAGGTTCCGCTAGAGCAGATATTTTTAAAAAATTTATTTAGCACATCTAAATCTGTTCCCAAGCTTATTCAATCAGGATCCAAATTTCAAGGTTTAACTCAAAGACCAGTGGCCACTCACGAAGAAAATATCGAAACAAAGTATTTTGAATTTTCAGGGGCGATTGACCCAAATTATTTTACAATTTGGATTGATATTCTTTTTTTTCAATTTGCAGAAGGACTATATCGAATGAAGGGGATATTACATTTTAAAAATGACCCCAAGAAAGTTGTATTTCAATCGATCCATGATTATGCAGAAATGACTAAAATTGATGATTGGGGGGATGAAGAACCGCTTAATCGCTTTGTCGTGATTGGCAAAGATATAGATTTTAATATTATTGAATCTGGTTTGAAAAATTGTATTAAGTGACCAAATCAATTTAAAAAATCTTTATTCATTAGAGTTTTTCTTCCCGATGCAATGGCATGTTCTGATGCTTCATCAGCTTTTTTTCTAACAATGCTTGATAGAACTTCCATCACATCTGCAGATGTATTTAAATCGTATTTTTCTTTTACGTATTGTTTTAATTTTGAAGCAACGATTAAAATTTCATCATCCATACTTGTTCTTTTTTTGTCGTTTAGGTTTGCTTCAATCTTATTTGGTGAGATGAGTATTCTTCTTGGAGCTGAGTCTGATTCTTGTAATGGAGTAAAGGGAGCTCGCACTTCGATGGCCCCAGCACTTTTATGATTCATAACTTCGTTATGTAGATTCCAGCAATTGACAGAGCAAAATCCATGTTTTTTACAACTTGTAACTTCACACACTTGATAAACTTTTCCAAAGCCAATTTCTTTTTTACAACTAGAACACTTTCGATAATAATTTTGCGCGGTCGCATCCATGAAACTTCCTTTTAGTTAAACGGGCTCTCTTCTAATGATATGATATCCGAATTGTGTTTTTACAGGTTTTGAAATTTCATTATCTTTTAAAAGTAGGAGTGCCTGCTCGAATGTTGGGACCATTTGCTTAGGGGCAAATATACCCAAGTGTCCTTGATGTTTTGAACTAGAACATAGAGAAAAATCTTCTGCTAGTTTTTCAAAGCTGATTCCTTCTTCTAGTTTTTTTATAATGTCTTTGGCTTCGTACTCATGTTTTACCAAAATATGACTAGCAGACAATAGGCGGGGTCTCGTTAGTTTAGGTGTACTCATGTTTTAATTCGTTTGTATTAGTTTGTTATAAGAATAACATCAAAACCGGCATCTTCAATAACTTCTTTTATTTCAATTTGACTTTTAGATGTTGAAATTTTGATGTTTTGGGTTTCAAGATTTACTTCAATTTGAGCATTTTGGTCTAAATTTTTTAGTGCATTTGTTACAGAACGCACACAGCCACCACACGTCATACCTTTTACCGTTATTTCCATTATTCACCTCTTTGTAAAATTTTTGATTAATATAAACCTTTCCTATATGGGAAGGTCAAGTATTGCTGACAAAATAAATTAGGTGTAAGATCTTTTGCATATATGAAATTAATAAATGTTCAGCTATTCATAATTATCTCAATGGCTTCGGTTGTCTCTTCCGGAGTTATTTCACTGTTAATTCTAACTTTAAATTTAGCCACTATAGCTCATCAGAACTATCCCATTCTTTTGTACATGTTGCCCTTTGTCGCTATAGCGACAACCCACCTTTACAAAAATTTTGCATCAAAATTTCAAGGTGGAATGTCTCGGGTTTTTGAAGAAATTCACCACCCTCAAATGGTTTTTCCAAAACGAATGGCTCCCATGATGTTTGTTTGCACTTGTCTATCGCACTTAGTAGGGGCATCTGTTGGCAGAGAAGGAGCGGCTTTATTGATTGGAGTTAGTTTTTCAGATAGATTTTCTAGTATTTTAAAACTTGATAGAGAGGCCAGAAAAACGCTATTAATGAGTTTACTAGCGGCGAGTTTTTCCACTGTAGTGAATTCGCCTCTTGGGGGATTGTTTTTTGCATTAGAATCCATGTACTCAGTATCTACTTTTTTTTCTCGAAGAACAGTTTATTTAATATGTGCTTCATTGGTTGGATATAGTACTCGACAATTTTTCCCCTTTCCCATAGAGAAGACTTTTTATCTTGATAGTTTCCAATATAGTTTTAAATTGGTTTTAGGATTATTGTTATTTGCGATCTTACTTGGAATCTTTGTTCGAATATTTTTATTTTGTTTAGAGTACGGTATAAGGCTTTTAAATAAAAAATTTCCTCACTCTTATCTAAGATCTTTTGTTCTTTCTTTATTATTGGTATCGCTTTTAAGCTCACCTGCCTTTTTTCCTAGCAAGGGATTGGGCATATTTTATATTGAAGATTTTTTAAGCGGTCATCCACAGTCATTAGAAAGGCTCGCAACTAAATTTATTGCAACATTATTGTCGCTCTTTGCAGAGCTAAAAGGTGGCGAATTTGTACCGATGGTTTATATGGGATCTTTGTTTGGTAATTTGTTTGGACAATACGCAAATTTATCACCTATTTTATTTGCAATGATGGGGTATGTTGGCATGTTTGCAGGAGCAGCTCATGCACCACTTGCTATGGCAGTTACTGCGTTAAGTATTTTTGGAATTCACGCTTTTTTTCCAGCACTAATAGTATGTATCGTTTGTAATTTTTTTTCTGGCAGAGTTAGTGTATATCATCAGCGATCGTATTCTATTTTTAAATTGCTTAACACGAATGGAAGCTGATATATGGCCATGATTGCCAATGCTCCAATCAATAAAAACTTCAAATGTCCTATGTATGAAAAAAATTCAATTGAGTAGTCACCTGGTTTTGCAATTAATAAAAAACATAGATTTGCATCTATGGCACCTTTAGATTCGAACGAACTTAATTTTAAAATTGCGCCAATTGTAAAAAAAGGTATTAATGATAAATAAAGTAATATTTGATCATTTATAATTGGATGAATGTAGTAGCGATAAAATAAAGCTGCCAATGCACCACTCAATGCGCCTCTTAATACAAAAAAACTCTGCTTATTGGGATTGTCATTTACGCCCAAAACGATGGCAAATACGATAAGACCAAATGCCGCTAATTCGCTATCGGTTTTTAACCCATGATTATTGCCGTAGATAATTACTAAGTATGCTAAAAATATAATTACAAATATTGTTGCAAAGGCTTTAATGAATTTTTTATTGATAATTTTTTGCAAGGTATTTTTGGATGGTAAAATTGGTGAATTATTTTTGTGAACATATGTTCTTTTTGACGACAAATATAAAATAAAAATTGAAACAATAACCCCAATCATTGTGCAAGAAATTCGTGAGCTCATGATCTCCCATGAATTATTTTCATATATGGCAGGAAGGGATACTATTGCCATAGTTATTGCTGTTAAAAAATTACTATAACCATAAAGAGCTTTTTGGGTTTTTGCCAAAGTTGTAAAAAACGTCATAAAAAATGCAAGGAAGACGACTTTTAAGAAAGTCCAAGGCACCGTTGCAACAATCGCAACCGCAAGTACGCTTCCCAATATAGTTCCAGTTGTTCGATACAATCCTTTTAGAAGCAACTCTTCAGTGCTATCACTGGCAATTACCCATATCGGAATACTTGCCCAGTAAGTATTGGTAAAGCCTAGTTCGTACGCTAGGGAAAAAGAGATTAAAGCTCCAAGCGCAAGAAGAACTATTCGCTTAAATTTATTAAGTTTAGCTGAGGCCACAGAGGGAAATATTGTCTTCATAAATATCCTACTAAAATATTCCTCTTCTTAAGCTTTGAAAAGCGTCTAGCGTGTACAAGAATCGCTGAGTTTTCTCATGTTAATTAATCTTAATTTAGAAGGCATTTTCTGCTCTTGAGTGAATTAAAATTACAAGATGTTAAAATTTAAAAAAATCAAATAGAGAGATAATAATGGAAAAAATTCTTCAGCTTAATACCTTTGCAAAAAATGGCGCTATGGCATGTATGGGAATTTCATTAGGTGCACTACTGTTTAAAAAGAAAAAGGTTCATGCTGTGTTTGGAGCACTAAGCCTCGCTTGTATTGCAGTTCATTTGCACCAACAGAATAAGATAAAAAAAATACATAAAGGTAACAAATAATGGATATTTTTAATAAACATTTTTTACGGGGTCTTATTTCAACTGGAGTATTGGAAAGTGGAAGAGGCGAAGAAGCAAAAAAAGTCGCTAAAAATTCTTTGCAAAATGCTACTGCACTTTTGGCAGCCGTTGGTACCATTGACTCACTAAAGGATAATAAGTTTTTATCGGCTGCCGGTAAAGCCACTGCGGGATACTTAGGCGTTAAGTTGGAAGAAAAAATCATGAATAATAAGGAGCAAAATATGAATGAAAATAAATCTGCAAATAATATGACAAATAATGATAACGCCACCTTTTTCAACCGACAATTTTTTGTTGGCGCTCTGGTTGGTGGAGCTGCTACTTATATTTTAATGAATCCCAAGGTTCGTAGTAAGATTATGCGCACAGTAACTGAGTTATGGGAATCTGTGACAACCGAAATTGAAGGCCTGAAAGAAGAAGTTGCTGATATTCAAGCTGAAGTTCACGCTGAAAATTTTAATAGTGAGCATGAAGAAAAAGAGACCCAGAAGAGCACTGATCTACGAAGAAAAAAATCCATTAAAAGAAAGTAGTAATGAAGTTAAGCGAATTAGTCAAAATTAGTCATGAGCTACATTCTCTGAACAATAGGGTGCGGTGGAAAATCGCTATAAATCGTAAGGGAATAGACAGTTGCCGAGATATTGAAAATGAAATTAGGTTGATTGCTGGTGTTAAGGATGTCAGCTTAAACTGGAGAGCAAAAAGTTTAGTTATTAGCTTTAATCATAATATAATTTCTAAACATGAACTTTTAACTGCTTTAAACAATCTAACAATACATTTAAGAAAAAGCGCAAATGCCAATATTAAACATAGTGAAGAAGCTCCAAGTATAAATAGAACTTTAGGAAATTTGGCATTGTTGGCGGTTGGAAATAGGTTGCCACCAAGTCTGTCACAATTTTTAACTTACGCCGCATCTACCCCTCTTTTTTTTCAAGCGATTGGAGATCTGGTAAAAAATGGATTAACCTCCCATGTCCTAGAAGGACTTGCCGTAGGTGTTTCTACCGCTCAAAAAGATTTTACTGCGGCCAACACAACTCTGTTTATGTTGTCACTTGGTGAATATTTAGAAGAGTCAATTGTTCGACGCTCAGATGATATGCTTCGAAGTATGTTAAGACCTATTAGTGATGACGTTTGGATTATAGACAATAAAAAAGAAAAATTGGTTAAAATTGAAGATGTTAAAATAGGAGATAAAGTCCTGTGTAATGCGGGAACAATTATTCCAATAGATGGTACAGTTTTAACAGGACTAGCTTCTGTGGACGAATCATCAATGACTGGAGAATCAATTGGCCAAAAAAAAGAACGTGGCTCAAGGGTTCTTTCTGGTACCCTTGTCGAGAGTGGTACAATTACCATCTATGCAGAACAAGTTGGAAAAAATACAGCGGTGTCTAGAGTTGCAGAGTATGTTGAAAAATCTTTAAGTAATAAATGTGGAACACAACTAGAGGCGATGAATTTAGCGGAAAAAATGGTCCCTTGGGTAATGGCACTTGCTGGTGGTACGTATTTAGTTAGCAATGACTTTAAAAGAGTTGCAGCTGTATTGCAGGCCGATTATTCATGTGTATTAAAATTGGCAGTTCCGGTAGCGATGAAATCTGCAATGTATGAAGCAGGGAAAAATCATATTCTCATTAAAGGGGCATCCTCTCTGGAGAGTTTGTCTCGCGTTGATACATTTGTATTTGATAAAACGGGAACATTAACAGAAGGTGTTTTAGAAGTTACAGACGCTGTTACTTTTAGTAAAAATTTTAGCTCAAAAGATTTGATAGCCCTGACGGCCTCCCTTGAAGAACATTATTTTCATCCACTGGCCAGTGCAATTGTTACCGCTGCAAAAAATATAGGTGCTAAACATTTTGATCATTCAGAAGTGAACTATATTATAGCCCATGGATTAGTTAGCGAAGTAAATAAGAAAAAAGTTGTGATTGGTTCACGGCATTTCTTAGAAGATCATGAAAGTATAAAAATAACTAAAACTGATCAATTAAAAAAATTCCAAGAAGAGGGCAAATCGTTAATGTATATCGCTTATGATGGTAAATTAATCGGGATTTTAGCATTAAGAGATAAAATCAGATTAAATGCGAAATCTACTATCGAAAAATTAAAAAAAATTGGTGTGAAAAACATCATTATGCTTACTGGAGATGATAAAAGAAAAGCAAAGGAAATTGCCCTCGAACTTGGCATCGATCGCTACTACGCCGAACTTCAACCAGAAGAAAAAGCATCAATCATTGAAGTACTATCAAATGAGGGTAAAACTATTGCATTTGTCGGTGACGGAATTAATGATGGACCAGCTTTGGCCGGAGCAACAGTTGGAATTGCTATGAAAAAAGGTGCAGACATTGCTCGCATGACAGCAGATATTGCTTTAATGGACGATAATATTGATTTGATTGTCACCAGTAAAATTATTGCTAACAATGTAATGAAACAAATTAATGATAATCAAAAACTTACATTTGTATTGAATTCTTCAATTTTAGGTTTGGCGTCTTTTGGGATACTGTCGCCAGCAGCATCGTCTGTTCTTCATAATGGTTCGACTATCGGAGTACTTCTTAAAGCAATGAAGAGCAAAAAAAATATTGAGCCATTAAGTATAAAAAATTAAAAAAGGCCCAAAACCGGTGTGGTTTTATCGGGCCTTTTTTATACGAATTTCAACAAATAACAAAATACTATTTTAAATGACTTGAATGTTAGAAAGCTAATATAGTCGCAAGTTAAATCTACATCATATACTTTTTTAATTTTATATTTTTACTTAAATAAAAGTGTGTAGAAACTTATATTAAACTAATCAACTTTTTTTCTTTGTAATTATGTTCGGCCGTAACGCCTTTCTTCTAGTTCAGAAATTTTAATTCCATCATGCATGTTCTTTCTAAACGTCATTGGTTTGACTCCTTTAGTGTTGGCTCTAGAGTTATTCCCGGTGGAATAAATATACATCCATTTCTAAAAAATATTTATAAAAAATTCACGCAGCAAAAAAAATAAAAGTCCCTATCTTTTTTGGTCTAAAACTATTGATTTTACGTCTAAGATTTATATTAAAAATGTGGTTTTTGAAAATCGACTACTGCCGCCAATTTGAAAAATTAGCCAACAAAATAGGGCAGTGAATATAATCTAGATAACTTAGGCGCTATAGATTTCAAAAATTTATTTGCTTTGAGAACGTGTATAATTTCTAGACGATTGCAAGTTAGATATATTGCTTTTTCACGGTACATATTAATTAAAATTGTTTGGGGTATGCTGTTTATGTAAAGTATGGACTTTGAAGGAGTTTATTCATGGGCATAAATATAGACAGATGTATTAACCAATTTAGTAGAGGAATTGCTTTTAGTCTAAGTTTGGTGCTCATTTCAACATCTACTATTGCATCGGATGTTTTTTATTCAAAAGATCGAGTGAAAAAATTTGGCTGCAGTATTGCTAAATCTATAAAAGAATCATACCCCAATAAAACTTTACGGGACTTTCGATCTGAAATATTAGATATCCTGCGCACTGAAATTGATCCTTGGGTTGATGCCTATCCGATACCTGCCGGATTTTCTTTACCTAAATTTGCTCAAAAAATGACTGGCTTAACGGGATTTCCTATGGATCGGTCAGAGTATTATTTACAAAACGCTTTTATTCTTTACGGTAATCCTCAGATGGAATTAAAAGAAGAAACAGAGAATTACTTCGCATCTTTTATACATTTAGCGCGCTCTAGATATGTTGCATTTTTAAATAAAGAAATACCAAGATTTCAATTGAGAAATGAAGAAAATTTAATTGATCAAATAGAAAAACATCTACCTACTGTGGCAAATTTCACTTTTCCATTCTTGGACAATGAAGGTTTACCAATTATGCATAATAATGGAAGCAATGAGAAGAATGTTTTTAAATTGGCGATTGGAAATCCATCTCATAAAAAATTTAATGAGTTCGTTTACGAATCTCAAAAATTTAATCATTTTTCATCACCATTATTTTTATGGTTATTAAAGCAAAATGATTACTCTGTGACTCCTGAGGTTTTATTTGGAAAAGCTCTAGATATTTATGGTGATCCCATGGTTGCTCTTGGAGTTATTCCCTGGATATTCAGTGGAGATGCTCTAACCGTGGATCGTGGAACCTCTTCGGTGGTATCGCACAAAATGGAAAAGCTAATTGATGGCAATGATATACCTGGTTATCAATATCATTTTTGGGGATATCTTACTCAGGGGATAATTGGTAATAAAAATCGTGTTGGTTTACTTGCTTACGTCTACGAAAAGCTCTATCAAAAAGATCTTGAAGATTGGAAAGTTGACGTATTGTCGCTGCAGTTAAGTAAAGAAGTCCGTTTGAGTTTTAATAAAATGGATCGATGTCTTTAATTAGTCGAGCAGATGGATACTATCTAATTATTATACTGCAATTAGTTGAGCTATCTAGGTATATAGCTTCTTATGAAAAAGACATTTTCTTTACTATTTTTGTTATTATCTTTAAATTCAACTGCTGCTCTCGAATCTTATTTTCCGAGTTCGGTAGATGGGTTAGACATTCCAAATGCCCATTGGGTCGAAAATTCTTATATTTTGCGTGGACAGACACCCCGAAATAAAATGGAGTACGAGCAATTAAAAAATCTAGGTGTTGGCCATGTTATCATTTTTAAAAATCAAACGAAAAACGAAGTTGTTCAAGAGCTAAAGATATTAAGCGAAATTGGGATAAAGGCCACCCACATAGATTTTCCATGGAAAAACATAACCGGGTTTGCTCCTGTTTGCGAAAAAGCTCTAACTGCCCTAAAAATTCTAAAAAACAATAACGATCGGAAGATGACAACATTCTTTCATTGTACTGTAGGAGAAGACCGGACGGGCTTACTAGCAGGTTTAATGTTACAAGTTGTTGGAGCAAACCGGGACTTATTGAATATTCATGATCAAGAAATGTGTCAAAAGGGCTTTGGAGCTGGTAATCCTCAGAAGCACTGGCAAGTTGCAAAAACAGTCAGGGAAAATCTTATACCAGTGTATTTAAAGATGTCGTATTTATTAAAAAAGTCCAATTATATTCTGGATTTAGTGAATTGTGATCATGAATTTGATACAGATAAAAATTTCCACAAAACTATATATTCAAAAACAACTCACTTTTCTTGTCAGTCACTTTAAGAATATTTTGTTTGCATCTATGGGTATGAACGAGTAGCGTAAATCACATTATTTAATTTATAGGTGTGTCATGGCGATTAAATTGATTTCTGTTTTTCTATTATTACAAATATATTCATTAAATGCATCAGTCCAGTATGATCATGAGTTAAATACAAATAGTTCTTTTTCATGGAATATTGAAAATGGAGTAGATAATTTCGAAGAAGCTCTTTTTCAAGAAGAAGAGTTGTTAAAGAATTTTACCCCGGATGGAGTTAGAGTTTTAAATAAAATTGTAATTGGGCGTGAATTTGAACTATATATTGAAAAGAAAATTTTTGGATTCGCTAAGCGTTTCACCATAAAGGGTAATATCCAAGTAGAGAAATTACAAAAAAGTTGTGCTGAAAATGAAAATGCCTACCGAGCTTTTTTTGATTTCGGCCAATCAGGTGCAGATGTCACTGAAGCTGTTGCCGCATTCTCTTTAGATATTTGTAGCTCGCTAAAGAGCCCTTCACTAATGGCAATAAAAACAAAAAATGCACTTTTCTATCGTGGTAAAAAGTATGGAATGATTACAGAGCCAATTGCAAAATCAGTTTTAAATGATCAGGTGTCATCATTTATAGTTTCGATAAAATCAACAGCAAAAAATATTAAATAATATCATTTTCTTTTAGCCTTTTACTGCTTACCGATTTTTTATGAAATTCTAGCTTTTGAAAATCGAGACTGCATTCATCTCTTTTAAAAAAACATGCTAAATAATTAAATAGATTTAAGATAATATTTCTCACAATTCCTCCGTGAAATTTAGCAGTAATTTAATGGCCATATCGAGATAAAGCGAGTGAGGATTGTGTTAGATTTTTGTAAAAAAAAATAGGATGGATAAAATTATTTTTGTATCTAGACTTAAGGTAGAGGCTTCAGGTTGTATTTTTTCATTATCGCCTTATATGTTCCATCTTTTTTCATATTATTAAAAACATCTTGCCATAATTTTTGAGTGTTGATGTCGAGACTTCGCGATGCTCCAATATATTCGTGCAGAACAGTCAGTTCTAGACCGACGCGTAGCTGGTCGATTCCAATCCCAGCTTCTTTTTTGTATTGATTGATTGCAGATAATGGCGCAACCCATGCATCCAATCGTCCAAGTTTTAATTTACTTATATTTCGCACATCACTTGTTGATTCTTCGAGGTTTTGATAACCCAAATCGCGAAGCATTTGATCCGCTACAGACTTTTTCAAAACGCCTATTTTTAATTTTTTAGCGCTCTCGTGATTGGAAATATTAAAAGAGGATTTTTTTAAGGCAATCATAACATATGGATCATCGAGTACGTGAATAATCCACGAATATTTTTCCTCTCGATCAGGAGTGCGAGCAAGTGGAATGAGGAAGATATTGTTTTTGCTTTCGGCTTCCAAGCGTGCTCTAGGCCATGATATAAATTCTATTTTAAGATTCAGGTTAAGCCGTTTTATTATTTCTTGTGCAACATCATAGATTGCTCCTCCTCTTTTAGTTTCAAATTCGAAAGAATAAGGAGGAAAGTGTGCAGAGTAGAATTTTGTTTCTTGTGAAAATATACAAGTGGAGAAAATAAATAGAAAAAAAAATGTTTTGATATGCATACCATTATTAATTATTAATTATTAATATAAAATGATATGTATTAATTGCTTTTTATTAAATTAAAAAAAACCTTAATTTTAAAATTCAATTTGGCTTAGTTCACTTTTTGCCTTTTTAAGAACTACCAGTGAGGCCGAAATCGCCAAATATGCCATTGCCAGTGCGACCAATAGGTCTGGCCACTTAGAATTAAAATAATATACACCAATAGATGCAAAAACTACTGCCACATTTCCAACAGCGTCGTTTCTTGAACACAGCCATACTGATTGCATATTACTATCGCCTTCTCGGAACTTGTATAAGACAAAAGCAACAAGTGCATTAGATACAAGCGCCAGAATACCTACCCATGACATGGTAAATGAGTTTGGAATTTGATTTGTTTTAAAAGAGATGAACGCTTCGCCAACAACCCAAACACCAAAGATAAACATTGTGAGTGCTTTCAACAAGGAAACCTTGGCCCTTGTTTGTACGCTAGAGGCGATAACAAAAAGACTGATCGTATAATTTAGGCTATCTCCTAAAAAATCGATGGCATCAGCTTTTAATGAAAGTGAGTTTGAGGCCAATCCCTGAATAACTTCCAGGATAAACATGGATAAATTAATAATGAGAGCAAAATATAGCGCTTTTTTGAATTTAGAGTTTTCTTTTATATTTTCAATTTTATGTTCACAACAATGCTTGCCCATAAATAGTCCTTGAGTCTTTCAACGTTATTAAATGTTTAATTTTGAGATTTCAGCAATAATAGAACATTCGCTGGAAATTTCATGTCCATCACATCTAGTTTCAAAGCTCTTTAATAATTTTAAAATATTGTTCAATTGATTTATTTTTTCTGAGACTTCATGTGTTTTTCTATGAATTTTGTTTTTGATTGGCAGACAGTTTGATTTTTTTTTCATTTTAAGATTCAAAATTTCATGTATTTCAGAAAGAGAGAAGCCTACGCTTTGAGTTTGTTTTATAAATTTGATCTGTTTAATATGATCTAGGCCAAAATAAGATTTACCAAATTCATCTTTGTAGGGAGTGATAAGCCCTTCTCTTACGTAGTAGCGAACGGTTTGTAAATTTACATGGGACTGTTTGGCAATTTGTGTTAAGCCAAGAATATGTTTATTCATTTGTTAATTATATGATTGTACCTAGGTACAAAATCAAGATCTTTTTAGATAAAAAAAGTCTATGCCTGATTATCAAGATCAAAAAAGGAATCGTTGAAATTAATCCAAAGGGGTTCAATTTCGATATTAATTTCTGTTTCATTTTGGACGGGAGAATCAATTACAATATTTTTAAAATAATTAAGTGGATTTACATAGAAGCCGTCTTTTATTAATGCAAAGTGCAGATGAGCTCCTGTCGCGTATCCCGTTTTACCGACTTCTCCTATTTGATCATTTTCAGTGACGTAATCTCCAATTTTAAGATTTCTTTGAAATTTTTTTAAATGGTCATAGGTCGATTGAAAGCCATTCCCATGATCTATCAGTATGAAGTTACCCTTGGCCCTTGCTTTGGCAATGGCAATGATTGTGCCTTCTAATGCCGGGTAGACGGGGGTCCCGCTTTTGGCCACAAAATCAATACCATTGTGGGGTTGTATTCTTTTGGTTATAGGGTGCTTTCGGTGGAGATTGAAAAGGCTTGAAACTCGCTGGCCGTACACCGGAGAAGAAAATACTTTTTCATGGAGAGTTGGATGCTTTGTAACTAAAGTAGATATTTCACTATCTAGATCAAATATGGACTCTTTTTCAATTGTGGCTTTCCCGACAATTATTTTAGCACTTTCAATTAGGCCAAATTCCTGCTCTCCATTGTCTTCTGTTATTGTCTCAACAGAAAAACTGTAAAAAGCATCAACACGAAGCTTTTTGGTATTACTAAATTCTTTTTCAAAAGCATGAGAAATTACTTTCGCCAGACTTTCGCTCCCAATGTCGTTTAACACCGATTGGTAAAGATTGTTTTTTATCTGCCCCTCAAAGCTTTTGAGCTCATATTTGAATGTATTAGGGGTTTCAATTAAGTCTACTGTCCCGTTAAGCGTCTTAATTAAGATAAAAATTTGATTTGTATCTGCGATGAAGAATTTTAGTCTGATTTCACTGTCTGAGTCAGAAATATCTTTTACTTTTAGTACTACTTGATGTTGATAATCTTTATAATTAAAAATTTCTGATTTATCGATATTAAAATTTAATAAAGATCGTTCAAATGATTGTGAAGAAAGCGAGCTGATGCTTAAAGAAAGTAAAAATATAAGTATCGCATAATATTTCATAAATAAATTAGATCAAATCTATTACTTTTTGTCTTATAAAGAAGTCTTACATCTGTTACGATACACGTTATTAGCTAGCTAAAAGCATATTTTTTATAGTTAGATTGATTCTAATTTAATTTAATGAGGATAAAATGAACATTGTATCTATTATTTTTATTACATTGGTTGCAGTTCTTCATATTTTTTTCTTGATTGTTGAAATGTTTTTATGGACGAAACCCTATGGGTTAAAGGCATTTGGACTAAGCAAAGCGCAGGCCGAGTCCACAAAGGTTATGGCCTTAAACCAGGGCTTATACAATGGATTTTTGGCAGCTGGGTTAATTTGGTCATTATTTGGTAGAGTCGATGTCGCAATATTTTTTCTTAGCTGTGTTGTTGTTGCAGGGATAGTTGGTGCCATTTCGGCAAATAAAAAAATTCTCTATATCCAAGCAATGCCAGCATTGTTTGCATTGTTTTCGCTATTTTTATAAAAAGATTGAAAGTGTCAGGCTTTCACAACCTGACACCTACGGGTTGAAATGCTAGTTAATCTTTCCGATGATCTTACCAGCATTTTTTGATGCAGATTTTTTTATTGATTTTTCACCACATGCTTGAGTCAGAATAACTAAAGCGGCGAGTAGTATAAAATTTATTTTCTTCATTTGTTTCCCTTTTTTTTATTATTCAAGATCTATTTCTACAGTTGTTTCGCTATCAAGTTCAATTTCCTCTGAGGTCTCTTCACCCTTAACAATTGCACTTGTACCTGTATCTGTTACCTTTACTGATTCGATTTGTATCTTGCAGCTTAATCCATTAAGCTCGTTGGGGATATCTAGCGAGTATGCACTATTTTCTACTTTTGCGTAGTAGGAATAAGTTTGGTCATCACATACAAATGTTATTTTGACAGATCCTTCTGATGACGCTGCTTCATTATCGAGCTTACATGCAGAATCATTCTCGCTCTCCTCACATTCGTGACCGTGAAAATCACGAAATAAATCTTTTGGTGCTCCGTAGCCAAATGGGCGTTTGGGTCCACGATCTTCAAATGGAGGTCGAAAACGATGACCATTTTTAAAGTCTTTGAACTCATCATCTAGCTCTAACTCGCTAGCAAGTAGTTTCCTTTTTTTAGGTTGTTTATGTTTGGAATTATTTGTTTCTGTATAATTAGAATTGTTTTCACTGTCACTTGCATCTTCATCGCTTAATTGAATTTCTTCATCGTCAGGATCAGATGCCGCTAATACTAATGAATGATAAGATTGCAGAAAAAGCAATAAGCTGAAACAAACTGGTAATAGTTTTGACTTTCGAGTGGTCATGTGTCGACCTCCTTGTTAACGTAATTGTATGACTAAAAAATGTAAAAAGTATGGAAGGTATAAATAAGTGCAGATACAACGTATACTCCTGAAAAAAGGCCAATGAGGATGAAAGTAAAGCAAATATTTTTTAAAAACAAACTCAGAAATTTTAGCTATTTAATAGAATTTAAAAGCGGTGTAGTTATTTGTATCGATCCGTTTCATCACGATTTAGTTCTGGGAGCATTAAACGAAAAAAAAATACATATAATTATCAATACCCACGATCACTGCGACCATCATTCTGGTAATGAGATACTTATTAATAAATTTAATCCAGTTGTCGCTGCTCATGAATTGGCCAATGTACCAGGTAAATCACGAAACCTAAAACACCAGGAAGTTGTTTACGTTGAAGACGAATTTGCGATAATTGCACTCGATACTCCGGGACATACGATGAGTCACATTAGTTTGCTTTTAAAAAGAGCAGGGCGAAATTATGGTATTTTTTCGGGGGATACATTTTTTAATGCCGGAGTCGGTAATTGTTTCAATGGTGGCGATGTTCATAGGCTTTTTGATAGTATTGAAAACTATTATGAACATCTAGAAGATGAAGTTCTCGTTTATCCTGGACACGACTATTTAAGGCGTAATTTAGAATTCACTCTTAGTTTGGATAAGAACAATCAAAAAGCAATTTTGTTATTAAATAAATTAGAAAAAATTAGTGATGAGGACACTCTTTTAATTAATAATATGGCGACTGAGCGTGAAATTAATAATTTCTTGCGTCTAGAGTGCGAGTCGATCAAAAACAATTTTGAGAATAAATCTAGGCGAGATGTTTTTGTGCAGCTTCGTGCACTAAGAGATAAATGGTAGAGCACTCGTTTTAAACGGATCTTAGATTTTGGCCTAGTGTTTTTTTCTTAAGTTTTTTACGGGGTCTTATACTGTACGCCCAAAATATAAAAATAAACTGTAAAAAAACTCTTCCCCATAAAAATAGCGGCAACCATTCTTTGGAGATACCGACAAACTCAGTATGATTCATTGCCATGTTCACGTGAAAGGGAGTCAAAAGTGTAAACCACATTGCCGTTAATCTCGAATAGAGTTTTCTAGAGCTTGAGCGATATAGCCCATATGCCAAAAAAATTTCGAGGGGGCCAGTAATTACAATAAATACAGTTTTGCTAGGAAAATTAGAGGGAAATAGCGGGTAAAAAAATGAGGGATAAAAAATATGCAATATTGCAGCTATTGTTAATAGTAAAATCAATCCCCAAAGTCTTATCTTGTATGTATTTAACAATAGCTTTTGCATAGAGTTTTATTATAACTTTTTTTTTATCAGGTATATAGTTCTTTTTACTCAAGAATCAAACTATTACTAAATCATTATAGATATTAATATGTGCCATTAGTTTATTTAATACCATCCGAGTCTTTATATATCCTTGAGTGTTTATTTAAATTAAATTTTATTAAATTCTAAATTTTGGCAGCTAAGGAGTGGTAGAATTTTTAAATGACCGACATCCTTATACGATAATTAAAAAACTACTAAGAGGCAGCATATGGATCAATTTGAATGGGATTTAAAGACAGGTTTTTTGTCCGACGCTGAAGAATTATTGTCACAAATGGATGAGTGTTTAAATTCTTATGAAGAGAGTCATTTGGCATTTAAGGAGTCTGATTTAAATTTAGTTTTTAGAATAGTGCATACACTTAAGGGAAATAGTAATGCTTGTGGTATGGAATCTTTAGGTAAAGTGTCTCACCACTTTGAAGACGTATTAATTCTTGTTCGCAAAAATGAAGCCCCCAATAATAAATTATTAATAGATTTGGCACATGATTTTTGCGACATAGTCGCTGACGCTTTTTTGTTTTATCGAAATAATTTAGATGGAAATTTTGACTACACTGCAATTGAGGATAAAATTGATAACTTTATATCTAATGGTCAGATTAAGGAAAATTTAAAAGAAGATAAAGCTCATCAAATCCTCATTATTGATGATGACATGGATTTTGCGAACTATATTGCTCTTTTTATAAAGAAAGAGTTTAAGATGGAGTGTGATTTTGCAGTTAATGGAGTTGTTGGGCTTCAAAAAGCATCTGATCATGATTACCAATGCATAATTTGCGACTATGAGATGCCAGAAATGAAGGGGACTGACTTTGTTGAAAGGCTAAGAAGCACAAATGGGCCGAACCAGCATACAATGATTTTATTTACTTCGGCCTATTCGCGGCTTCAATTCTTTCCTTCAAATACGGGTCTTATAGAAGATGTAGTATTTATTAATAAGCCAGTTCACTTGCCTCGGTTTATTTATTACTTAAAATTTGGGTTAAAGAATAATAGAGGATTTTAGCTGGGTAAGTTTCTTACAATCTCTAACAATTCAACAAAAGGTGAGATGCGCAACGCATAGGTTACTGAGTAATTTGACAGATTCTTCACTCTAAAATTAGAATTTTTACACAGGTTCAAATGGATTGAACTTCTACGAAAGGATTCGGCATGCTAAGAAAGGCATTACATTTTGTATCGCTTAAAACGATAATCCGTGAATATCAATCCTATCGAACTCTAACAAAATCTTCAAAATCATTTAATACATTACTAATAGAAAAAAATCTCTAGGAGGATTTATGATCGCTTATTTAACGTCGTTTTTTTCTAAGGGTGGGATTTTCATGTGGCCCATTCTTATGTTTGGAATTTTAACTGTTGCATTCAGTATTGAGCGTTTTTACTCTCTTTACCTAAAACACAAAGTCGCTCCAGCTGATTTCAGAAAGAATATTTTGGGATTTATTTCTAAAGGGGATTTCAAGTCGGCAATTGCTTATATTGAAATGAGCGCTAAGGAAACATCGGTTGGTAAAATCACAATGGTAGCTTGTAAATTAAGAAGTGCCGGTGCCGGAGATGAAGCAATCCAAGCTAGAATGGATGAACAGCTTACAAAAGAAATTGGCTCTTATGATAAGCGCACAGGTTTCTTATCAATGTTTGGTAACGTTTCAACTCTTTTTGGTCTATTGGGAACAGTTACTGGTCTAATTTCTTCATTTGCCGGTGTTGCTTCTGCTTCACCTGTTGAAAGAGCAAATTTACTTTCTAACGGTATTGCGGAAGCCCTAAACACTACGGCCTTTGGTCTAGTTGCAGCTATTCCAGCATTGATTTTATATGCTATTTTTCAAAGTAAAACAGATTCGATTGTTAATCAATTAACTGAAGACACTTCAGAAATTTACCACGATTTCCTTTTTTATACTGAAAATCACAAAGCAGAAGACACGAATGCCATGATAAACTTTGCTCATGAATCAGTAGCAGATACAAAAAGAAACTAATTAAGACACATCTATCTTTAAGGATTTTTTATGAGAAGAAATGGATTTGGACAGAAAAGAAGTTTAGAATTTGAATTAAATCTCACTTCTTTTATCGATCTTCTTTCTACATGTACATGCTTTTTACTTGTGACTGCTGTTTGGATTCAGATTGGATCTGTTGAAATTAAACAAAGTCATGGTACAGAAGCTGCTGCAGAAAAAAAGGATTCTCTAGATTTAGATGTTGTTTATAAAGATCCGACTCAGCTTTCTTTGAATTTAAAGAAAAATGGAAAACAATTTAAATCTATCCCGGTTTCGGGGGAAACTCACGAAGCAGTAGTCGCTAAATTAAACACAATAATTACTACGGAAGTTTTATCAACAAAGAATGGCGAAAAAGCAGAAATTGGTGTTGCCACGATCACTCCTAGATCAACTGTTAATTATGGGCAACTAGTTTCTACTTTAGATATTCTTAGAAAAAACAAAATTGTAAATATTGGTGTTCTTACGGCCAAGGGGCAATAGGATATTTTATGCGTTTAAATCAAAGTATCGTCCAAGCAAATGCTTTTGAAAAACATTTAGTTAATCGTCGCCGTCGCTCCTTTTTTGGAAAGAGAAATGTCGGTTTTACCCTCATGTTAACTTCAATGGTTGATATGTTTTCTATGCTCGTTTGTTTTCTTCTTCAGACATTTTCAAGTACTCCAGAGATTATGGTGTTAAAAGGAATGACGCTTCCAGATTCAATTACGCCAGCGATTGTAAGAGAAGCACCAGTTGTTTCAATTAATAAAGATGGAAATATTTATTTGGATCAAAAGTTAGTAGGAAAAACAACAGATGTTACTTCGAAACCAGATGAGCTTTTAACTAAGTTAAATACAATTAAAGCAACTTGGGCAAAGTCCCACACTTCAGCTTTTACTGGTGAAATAAATCTTCATGCAGATAAAGAGATTCAGAGTACAACGGTATCAAGCGTTATGGCGGTCTTAACTAGTTCACAATTTCAAGCGATTCAGCTAGCTGTTATTGGTGGTGGGAAATAGCTATGAAAAAATCCCTTCTTTCAGCAGCGATTCTTTTCTCTCTTTTTGATGCGCCTTATGCAAATGCTAAGGATGCAAATTATATCATTAAAGAAATGGAATCCCTGCGCGATTCACTTAAGTTAGATGATCCTGCGAGAATTGATCTAACTTTAAGGCTTGCTGATTTATATTTTGATGTTTCAATTCAAGAAGGTAAAGGCGAAGAGCTAGAAGAGTTAAAAAAGAATCGTTTGAAGGCACTGGATCTCTATAAGCATACATTAAATGGTACTGATGGGCTTAAGAAGGCCGAAGGCATTAAGCGCATAAAGATTTTATTTCAAATGGGACGATTACTTACTCGCCTTGAAGAAAGTAAGATGGCAGAGCCCTATTATTTAGAACTGATTGCTAATAAAGAAACTCCTAAAGCGATTCTAGAGCAGTCCGCTCTGGCACTTGCTGAGTATTATGAAGAAGAAGTACAGTATGCAAAATCAGAAAAATATTATGATTTAGCTATAAAACAATGTTCTGATCTAAATACATGTAACTATGCTAACTACAGACTCTCTTGGCTATTTTATAAGGATAGTAAACTTAATGAAGCAGTTACTACCATGGAAAAATCATTATGGAATAAAGATGGTTCAGTTCGTGAAAATTCATTAACTGATTATTTGATGTTTTTATCTAATGCTGACGGTGATGGCTTTAACGAGCTTAAAAAAATTACTGAATTTTCAAAAAAAGCTAATCGTCCAGAATTGCCAAGATTATTGACGGAAGCATTTTATGTTGCTGGTAATCGCTATGCTGGATCTCATTTATTAGCGGAACTTAATAAAAAAGAACCAAATCTTTATTATGAAGTGCGTTTATTAGAAGAGTTTTATGGTTTTAGGAAGTGGGATAGAGTAGAAGGTTATTTAGACATTCTAGAAAAAAGAACAGCGGTTAATATTCCAAAAAAAGCTGAAGAAGCTAAAGAAGTTTTGGCCATTCTTCGCCGTTTCGTCGTTCAAGTTGATGCAGAAATGCAGATGAATGAATCCTTGAAGCCAATGCTTAAACGTTCAATAGATGTATATTTATCATTATATCCAAATGATGAATTAAGAAAAAAAATGCAAGAAGGTTGGTTGTCTGCAGAAACAGATAATAAGCAAAAAATTGCAAAACTAGAAAAATGGATTAAAGAAGATATCCAATATGGCGCAGAGAAAGCAGAGATTAGAAAACTTCGTCAAACTCGTTTATCGCTTGCTCAAAAAGAAAAAATGGATGCCGTAGTTTTAGCAGAATCTCTTAGTATCGCAGAAATTTTAAAGGGCACAAAAGAAGCAGATGAGTTTAATTATGTAGCTGCAAGAACACTTTATACTGATAAAAAATATAACGAAGCACTTCCACTATTTAAGAAAGTTGTAGAATCAGCTAAAGCGTCAAAAGATCTTGGAGATTTCAGTGTTCTTTCTCAAAACCTAATTCTAGATATTTATAATCAGACAAAGAATTTTGATGGCATCGTTGCTGAAGTTCGAGATTGGAAGTCTTTTACTGCAGGTCTTGTTCTAAATGAACAAATGAAAAAAGAAGATAAGGCACTTGAAGAAATTTCTAATCAAGCTTTGTTTGAGAAAGCCGTTAGTTTAAAGGAATCTAAAGAAGCATTAGAAATATTCTCAATGTTTTGTCTGAATGGTGCTTATGCAGAAAAATCCTGCGTAAATGCTAAAGTATTGGCCGTGAAATTTAAAGATCAAGCAAAATTAGTTGCAGTCCTTGAAAAGACTAATGATGAAGAAGCTCTAATGGGTGAGTATGAGCTTATGGGGCGTTTTGCAGATGCTGCTCGCTTAAAAGAAAAGCGTGAGTTGAATGTAACAGCTAGCCTAGATACGTATGTAAAAACTGCCATGCTTTATGAGCTTGATCATGCCTATTCAGATCGCGATCGTGTTTTATCTAAATTAATGGAAAGCTTAAAAAAATCAAAAGTAATTCCAGTAGAAAACGAAAAATTAGTTTTTATTACATTAGATGAAGCAGGTCTTTTAACTGAGTCAGCACTAACTCTTCCGTGGTCAACAAGTATGAAGATTAAGTTAGCTTCAAGACTAGAGCTAATAAAGCCATCTGAAAATGCTAGAAAACTTCTGCTTTCTCAAAGTGAAGCACAAGGTCCAGTTTGGTCTAAAGCAATACTAAATGAATTAGAAAAACAATTTAAAGACGCCAATAAAATAAAATTTTATGGAGCGAGATCTCAAGCATTATTTAAACAAAGGACAAATGCCATTGAAAAGTTTGTTGCGAAGACAAAGCCTTTATTAGATGGTGCTGATCTTGAAACAAGAATTTACATGCTCCATATGCTCAAGCTAACGTATAAAACTATTTCTCAAGAGATTTTAAATAGTCCTATTCCAGAAGGATTAGACGAAGAGACACTGACTCAAGTTGCTCAAAAAATTTCAGAGATGGCAGATCCATTTGATCGTGTAAATGAAGACTATGATCGATTATTGCAAGAGCAACTAAATGCATTTACAGATCAAAACTTAAAAGAAAAGGTTTCTAAAAATATTTCAGGAAATGTTGAGAACTATGCTTCATTTATTACATTACCTGAAAATATGACTAAAATTGCAAGTCTTGCCAATAAAGATGAGACAAATTCTTATTATCAAAAATTATTATCTAACCCAGAAGATCGTGAAAGTTTAATGGGATTACAATCGCTTTATAAAAATAAAAACAATGCCAGATTAGAAGCATACTTTACTGGTAGATTAGAACTTCTAAAAGAAGAAGGAAAAACTCATGAAAAATAGTTTTTTAATTCTCAGTTTATTTTTATTGGGAACAAGTCTTTTTGCCAATACCGATATTGAGACGAAACTTAATGAGGCAGAAGCTAAACCAGTAAAAGTTAAATATAAAGAATCTGGACGTATTGATTTTGAATCCCTTTTGATTGAAGGGGAGAGAAAGAAACCAGAAATGTCAGTAGTAACAGGAAATATTGGTGAAAAGGACAATGGTTTAATGGTCTTCAGAAAAGACTTTGAAGATATGATGGCCAATGACTTTGGAGAGGTAATCGAATGATTGCAATACAGTCTGAAAATGGTGAATTGGTAAAAGTTCTAAAAAATGTTATGGATGGTGATCTAGGGTTTCATCGCTCTTTTGGTTTAATCTCAAAAAATAGAGCCGAAAAAAGAGTACAAACCAGAAAACTTCAGCATTTTGATTATACTCGTGATGAATGGTTATGTTCATTTAAAGTTGAATCTTTAGAAAATGCCGTAAAAGTTTCTAATATGGTTGGCTGTGAAGCCATCGCAAATAAAGATGGCTATCTTTTAAAAACTCCAATGGGGAACTTTCAATTAACGACCAGTGCTTCTGCTGCAATTAATCCATTGCTAGAAGATACTGAAGATGAAAGTGCCTGGTTGGACAAAGCATTTATTTCTATATTTGTTCTAATATTTGCTTTTTTCCCAATATATTTTTTATTAAACAAACCACAACTTCCAAAAGTTGAAGAAGAAGTATTAGAGCCAATTACGGTTAAAATTCAAAAAGAAGTAAAAACCGTAAAAGTCCAGCCCGCAGAATTTATTCCAAGCGAAGTATCTACTTCAAAAATAAAAACTAAAGCGCAAGCTAAGCAAGCAGTTCAAAGAAACTTAGGTTTCTTAGGAATGGTGGGATCTAAAGATGTGTCGAAAGTTGTAGGGGGCGTGCCTCAAAATCTAAAAGTTGCTACAGCGGGGGCAGGTCCTGGTGGCGATGCAGGCTCTGGTGGTGAAGTACTAACAGGACTTGGTAAGGGATTGAGAAAAACAACTGTTGGAAATACTGGTGTTCAAGGTCTTGGTGGAGTTGGTACAAAAGGTGCTGGCGGAGGTCTTGGTGGTTATGGAAATACCTTAGTTGCTTCAGGAAACGGAAAAGGCATATCAGCAATTGCAGTATCAAGCAATGAAATGGTCGTTGAAGGTGGCTTAAGTAAGTATGTCATCAACGCCACTATCGCAAAATATTTGAGTCAGGTTCGTCGTTGTTATGAAGCTGAGCTTAAAAATTCTCCAGACATTCAAGGTTTAGTGGAAATGAGTTTTGAAATTAATGCTGAAGGAAAATTGAACTTTGCAAAAGTAAACCGTACAACTTTAAATAGCCGTCCAGTTGAAGAATGTATAACGACAAGAATGATGGACTGGCAATTTCCTCAACCAAAAGGTGGAGTAACTGTTCCTGTTAAATATCCATTTATGTTAAGACCGGTAGGTATGTAATGAAATATGTAATTAAATTATTGATTCTGACTCTCATTTTTAGTGCAGCCGCATGTAAACAAAATCCGTACCCATCATCTGGCGAGATACGACAAACTGAAAGACAAGAGCAAAAGCCAGTTGAGCCACCTCTTGCTATGTCGGTGGACGATGTTATTGAATACAAAGAAGGACGTTACAGAGAATATAAAATTAGAGCGTCGGTAAAAGATGGAGGCACTCCAGTGCTTTCGGCAGAAAATCTTCCTAAGGGATTCGAATTTGATGAAAAAGAATTTTTATTAAAATGGCGACCTAATTTTTTTGATGGAAATGATCCCGCAGACCCGACTATTAAAAGTAGAATTTATCCAATCACTATATGGCTAAGAGACAGTAATGATCCGGTTAGAGCATTGAAAAAAATTGTAAACCTAGTGGTTTATGATGTTCCACAAATAATAGAAGTTAAGACATCCAATAACACAACGGTTGATGAAGGCAAGATATTCTCAAATACTTTTACTGTCGATAACGTAGATTTTCCAAATGGACCATTTAAAATTGTAACCTCTGGAATGCCCGCCAATACTCAATTGGTAAAAGTAAATGAAAATACCTTTAAAATAGAATTTATGCCTGACCATTACCATGTAAATAGAAGAACTGATGGTGGGCAAAAGAAATATCTAGGTAAAATAATTGTAACAAATCCAGCTAACCATACAGTCAGTCAGGATCTTAACATCACAGTTCTAGACAAAAGATTAGAATCAAAAATTGTTAATCCAGATTCATTAATTCAAGGTCTTGATGTTAGTTTTCAAGTTGTTGGTTACGATCTAAATAAAGAAATGCCACCTCAGGTGACAATGCTTTCGGGACGTCCTGCATTTGGTAAATTTTCTTTTTCTGAAATTAAAAATGAAGATAGTAGCTCAACTGTACTTAATGTAACTTGGTCCGATATCCCACCTGCTTATAATGGGCAAGAGTTTTCATTAGGATTTCGTTCATGTGTACAAGGCTCCTCAGCGAGTTTAAATAACTGTAAAGATGGTGTTACTAAAGTAAAAATTTTAGTTAAAGAAAGAAAATCACCGGTGATTAGTAGAACAGATTGGCCAACTGGTGAAGTTGTTTACTTAAATTTTGGTGAAACAGTTAGTAAAAAAATTAATATTCGCGATGGAGAAGATGTAAATTTAAAAACAAAAGTTGAAATTTTTCCTGAAGAAATGAGAAAGTACGTTTCTTGGTCAACTGACACATTAAAAATGAATTTTACAGCATCTGGAATATTCCAATTCAATATAAAGTCAACTTCTGACTATAATGCATCTAGTTCAGAAAGTTTTCTGGTTGAAGTTTTTCCTAAAGATAGAAATAAGACTATTTTCCTGGCCGATTCAACAAGGGATCCAGAATCGATTTTTTATAAAACAACATTTAAGAATGTTGATATCATGAACCCACTTATTCAAGATATTAATATGCGAAATGTTTCAGGGAGAGATACGCTTGTAATTGGTACAAGCATACTTATAGATAAAGAGTCGAGTGCTGCAATTATGAAGGCAATTGATAATATTAAAAATGTTGTGATTGCTACACCTTTAGTTGAGAATTTACCTGAAAAATTTCTAAATCAATTGAGAAATAAATATGACCTGGTTACTATTGGTAGATATTCTGAATTACCAAATCTTCCAGATCTATCTAAAATGATGGTTGTAAAAACTAAGCAATTTAGAACACCAAGTACTCCGGTTTATTTAAAATTAAATTCATCAAAAGAATCTAGTGATCCTATGTTGTTCAATGGTGGATTGTATGAAGTAGACAAAATATGTAAAGGAATTCTGGGCCTTTCAATTGATGGTACAAATCCATACGTACTAGGTGTGGTGTGTAATCGTGACAATGGTGGGCGTATTACACTATTGGGTACTGAATGGTCTGATCTGCGAGTGTCACCGTCAGATGAAGGAATTCAATATGACTGGTTTAATACAATGTTGAATGGAAAGTTTTAAGAGGTGAGTATGAAATCAATGAAAATAATAGGTACAATTTTTCTTTTAACAAGTTCAACCTATGTCTTTTCTCAATCTCAAGAGTTAGAAAAAAAACTAGATGCACTAAATATTCCAGAAGATAAAGTTCACGCGGTTCTTTCCGATGATCAGCTTTATGTTGTTAATGAGCGCTATTCTAGTTTAAAAAATCGCCATGAAATAACATTGATGGGAGCAAATAATTTTACCGCTGATAGCCATCTTTCGACAAAGCAAACTGGCTTTAGTTATCGTTATCACTTAAATGCTGATTGGTCTTTTGGAGCAAGATATACTCGCTATTCAAATAAATTAACTACGGCTGGACAAAATCTTTTTGATAGTCAAAAAATTCTTCCAGATTCTGATTATGCACTAAATGGTCAAGAATTATTTGTTAATTATAATACAATTTATGGAAAACTTCGCTGGACAGAAGATACAATTGTTTATTTTGATCAGTATATTTCATTGGGGGCTGGTAACGTTAAGCTATCTTCAGGAAAGACTAATTTGTATTTTGCAGATTTGGGATTTTCATTTTGGCTTGGGAAACACATGTCTGCACGGTTCGGTGTAAAAAATGAACTATATACTCAGAGCCAGCGCTCAGGAGAAAGAAATGTTCATAATGCTAATGGATATTTAGAGTTTGGATATCTTTTTGGTGAAGGGGATCGAGGGTGAAATTTAATAAATCAGTCTTGGTTTTCTTAAGCTGTGCACTTTTAAATGGTTTTTCTTGGGCCAGTTCAAATTCTTTACAAAGTCTTGCTGGTAGTGAGTTAGAATTAAATTCCCAATTAGACTCTCAGAAAAGTTTGAGCTTGGATAATCCATTTGTAATTCAGTTGTATTCATCTTGGAAGGCAGCTGGTGCACTAAATATGAGCGATAATCAATGGATTGAGTTGATACTGAATAAGGACTTCGAACAAGCATTATCTCTGATTACTGCAATAAGAGAGCCCAAACTTGCTAAAGTAGTTGAAGCAACCGAACTTTATCTTTTGTTTCAAACAAAACGATATCAAAGTTTAGTGAATCAATGGATTGACCTGTCTAGTCGTGGTTCATTTTTACAAACAGAATTAGGACTTTCTCTCGATCAAGTAATTGGGAAAAATTCTACTGATCTTTTATATTCCCAAGGACTTTTTTTAACAGATGATCAGTTAAAAAAACTATCGCTTATTGAAAACTATCCATCCAAATTTAATTATTCGCTCCAATCATTTAAAGCTTTAAGAACAGGTGAAAATGCAACGAAATGGATAGGTAAGTTAGAAGAAAATGATCCACTTCGAATGCCTTTAGCAAAAACCGCACTTCTTTATTTTGCTAAAGATGGAAAACTTGGTGCATCTGGAAAGATAATAAAATCAGTAGTAGAGCCAATTTTAAATCAATCTGAAGATGAGGAAGAAATTTCTCTTTATTTTTTAACTTTGGCAAGGCTTCTGTATCAAGCTGGTGCACTTCAGGAATCAAAGAAATATTACGATCTAATTCCTGCAGTATCGAGACATTATTTAAAGGCCCGCTCGGAATCACTTTGGGTAAGTTTGCGGGAGCGTGACTATTCAAAGACTAAGGGGGAATTGGCCACGCTGGAGATGAGCATTTTTAATAAGGAATTTTATCCTGAAGCCTATTTAATCTCAGCTATGGCCAATGTTATGTTGTGCCAATTTAATGAATCGAGGGCTGCAATTAATAGGTTTGTTGATGTGAATAAATTATGGGCCAAGGAAATTGAAAGTAATTTAAATAATGCAGATGCAAGAGCAATAGATCTAAATTATTTTTTACTTAATTTAAATAAATCAGAAGTTAGTCTAAATTTTGAAATTAAATCAATTCAAGAAAAAAATCCAGAAAGTAATTATTTGCCTCAGTTGAAAGAAAAAATGGCTTTAATCGCAAAAGCTCGTGCAAATGAAATTCAAACCCAGTGGAAAAACCGCAATACACTACTAGAAACTGCTCTCTATAAAATGAAGTTTGTTCGAATTGAGCTACTTTCAAGGATGCGCCAGTTTGATCTTAAACGTTCAGTTGCAAATGGTGATGAGGTAAGAACTCAAATGGCAGCAAATGCGAAAAGAAACCAATTAAGATTTAAAAATGATGGCGTGTTGTTTGGAGATGAATTATTTCATATGTCAGCTTCGATTACGAATAAGTGTCATTTAGCAACACAGGCCAATGAAGCGCAGAAACAGAATGAAACGGTGGTGAAGTGATGAAAATTAAAATTTTTGCACTAATGGGATTAATGCTTTTTTTGTCTGCTTGTAAAGAAGACCCTAAATATAGCTATTTTTATGATCTTCCTAAACAAGAAATCGACAAAAGAGTTTATCCTCTTTCATTACTAGAATCAGACAAAAATATAGATATTTTATTTGTCATTGATAACTCTGGCTCGATGTATAATATACAACAGAATGTTATTAAAAATTCTAAAATTTTTATGGAGCAATTTGCAAATCAGCCCTATATCAATTGGAAAATAGGTATGGTTTCAACCGATCGTAATGAGCCTCCATATATTGGTTTTGATAATTCTTTTGACTGGACGCTTGTTGATTCTAGAGATCCAACTTCTCTCGATAGAACAGTTAGAGAGTTTCAAGATGCAGTTGCAAGACTTGGTACAAATGGTGATGCTTCAGAATATGTTTTTTATAATATAAAAAGAGTACTTGATTTATATGATGGCCGTGGAACCAGTCGACCAAGATTTCTTCGTTCAGACTCACATTTAGTTGTAATCATGGTTACTGATGAGATGGAGCAAAGTAAAGATGATTTTGGCTTAATTTACGATGCACCAGAATTCTTCAACACAATGTCTACATACATTGCTGGAAATAAAATTTTACGATTCTATGGAGCATTAAGCCGTATTGATTTACCAAGTTGTGATTCACCTGGAGATCAAGAGACATATAAAGGCTCGCAATATGAAAAAATTATTAACATGAGTAATGGTTTTAACATTTCTGCTTGTCTTCCAGATTTTGGTAATGAATTAGCAAAGGTTGGTAAAGATATCGCTTCGCTAGTAGGCTTGCCAAGTTTACTTTTGAAACAACGGCCAAAACCTGAAACTTTGCGAGTGTATTACAAAGATAAAATCCTGGCACCTGGTCCAAAAGATTTAGGGGGAATTTGGTACTACGATGATATAACTAACACAATTAATTTTTATACGATGGAATTTGTCGAAGATATAAAGAATGATTATTTTAAAATAGATTTTGATGTCGATGATGGATTAGACCGTAGCTAGAATCAGGACTAGTTATTGGTGATTGAATAGCACTCCTTTGGAGTGCTTTTTTTTTGTGATTAGAGCTCGGTTTATTTTTATTGATATATTAAAACGTGCATATTTTATTGTAGTATTAATCTTTATGATATGCTAGATCTAGCAGCCCATTAAACATAGGTCAATTATGCAAAAAGAAAAGTTATTATTTTTTACAACACTTTACTTATTAATTGTATTTACTAATGTAAGGGCCGACTACAAATCATGGGATGAATTGGGGGCAAGATTAAAAGAAGCTGGCGGTGATTCAAAGGCCCTATCTCATCTTGCATGTTTTTTTAATCACAACAAAGATAAATCATTTGACGTAGGTCCTGTAGAGCTACCAGAAAATATAGATCGATGTGCGCCTAAAACCGAGTTAAAAATTGAGCGACAACGTATAGTGGCCCTAATTGATTATACTAAAGCAAGTGATACGCGAAGAATGTTTTTAATTGATAGAAAAACAGGTGGAATCACAACAATGGCCGTTGCCCATGGGCGCTACAAAGCATGGTTCTTAAATTTCAAATTACGCGAAAATAAAAACTCTGTGAAATGGGCAAAATATTTTAGCAATGAGTTGGGGTCAAATGCTCCTAGTTCGGGATTTTTTATCGCAGGACAAGATTATGAAGGGAAATTTGGCAGAAGTTTAGCTCTCTTTGGTATTGAGAAAGGAGTAAATGATCGCGCCTGTGATCGTAATGTTGTTATTCATAAACACCGTCTTGTAACGGAGAATAAGTCTTACTATTTATCTAGTGGATGCCCAATGGTTGCGCCTTCGCAGATAGACCATGTAATAGATCTCTTAAAAGGTGATAGTGATGAGGATATTAATTTGACTCGTGCTGGTGGTTTGGTTTTTATATATGGAGAAAGAGAAAAAGCTTGGACAAGTGGAACTTGCCCAGCTGAGATCTGATAAAAAAATTATTGATAAGATTGTTCAGAGTATTGATTTTCAAACACCTTTGCCTCAAGTTCAACTGAGACAAATAAACCCTGAATGATGTCTCGTGAATTTTTAGGAAGATCATTAATAGTTATTCCTTCTAGTTCTAATTGTTTTAATTTTTTTTGCAATTTTTTTAATAGCAGTTCAATTTCTCCAAATTCTCTTGCATGAGGGGTTTTAGGAATTTTTTGAATGGCCGCACTAACTCCCTCTGCTTTAGCATTTTTAACAAATTGCTTTATTTCTCTAACAGGAAGGCCCTTAACTACTTCAACTGCAGCCTTTTGATCTTTTTTAGAAAGTTTTACAAGTTCATTAGTTTGACTAAGAGAGAGTTCTCCATTTTTTCTTGCCACTTTTACGACTTCATCTGCTTGTTCGTCACGATTAATGGCTTCATGTATTTGTTTTGGAGAAAGTCCTGTTTTATCAGCTACTAAATTTAAAAATTTTTCAGCAGGAAGTTTTACTACTTTTTTAGTCTCCATGATTTCATCACCGTTATCATCTGTTTCTCCTGTAGGAATCGAAACAGTCTCTTCTTTTATAGTGAATTCTTCGTCAGGGTTTAGTGCTTGGTAAATTTCCTTGGCACGACGTAGATGTGATTCTAATTCAATTTTTGATAAATCTTTTCTCACTAAGTTTTCATCAATTGAAATCAGTTCTTTTTCAAGCTCTGTGCCCTTAATCACAAACACAGGTGCTTCTGTAAAACCAAGGTTTAAGAGAGCTTGAAATCTTCTTGCTCCGGCCAAAATAACATTCTCTTCTGAAATAACTAGTGGTGCGATGAGGCCTACAGTTGAAATCGATTTTTCTAAATCTTCAACGTTGGTACCAAGTCGTAAATAAGGATTGGTTGCTTTTAAATCATTTAATCGACGTGTCTCGATTTCTGTCCCGAAAGGGGAAAGTGGGCTTTCTGCCATAAATTTATCTCCAAAAGAGGTGTGTGTTGTGTGGGACCTAGAATGGCAAAAAAGCTTAAATTTGCAGAGTATAAAATTCTTATAAAAATTAACAGTTCAGATATTGAGGATGCTTCGCATGAGCGCTAAGCGGTTGAATGTAGGTGGATTGGTTTTTTGTTTAGTTGGAAAAACCTTAAGAATCATCATTAACAAATGGATTAGTTTTGGATAAGTTCGGGTGTGCCAAATGAATAGAGGTTATTATGCTTTTTGCGGTTGAAAAGACGCCCGTTTTACCTTTCGAACAAATGAATCTTGTTCATTATGAAGAGTTGCATCTAGCAAATTCAATTTTTATTTTTTTGTCTACTTCAAACGTAAATAGAGACGAACGAAACAAAATTCTAGATCAAATGCTCAAAAATTTTATTGTCCATGTTAGAGACCATTTTCAATACGAAGAAGAATTAATGGCCGATACCAATTGCCCAATTCTAAATTGCCATCGCGATGAGCATCAAAAAACATTAAAAGAAATGATTGAAGTATTTAGAGAATATCATGAAACAAGAAATGGGCAATTATTGGTTGCTTATTTGGAATTTCAATTTAAACCATGGATTTTAGATCATATTAGTTCTATGGATATGGTAACTGCAATGTATTTTGAGAAGTATGAAAATGGCGAAGAACTCCCAACGGGAGGTTGCTCTGGACATTCTAAAAATGGGTGTATTTAAACTCTTTAATTATGCAATTTAAACTTCGCCCCTATCAAAAAGAATCTGTCGATGCCGTCGTTCATCATTTTAGAAAAGAGCGATCACCTGCTATTATTGTTCTTCCCACAGGAGCTGGAAAATCATTAGTTATTGCTGAATTGGCCAGAATCGCTAGAGGAAGAGTACTTGCTCTTGCACATGTTAAAGAATTAGTAGAGCAAAACTATGGAAAGTATCGCTCCTTTGGACTAGATGCTGGAATTTTTTCCGCAGGACTTAAAAGAAAAGAAACTACTCAAAAAGTAATTTTTGGTAGTATCCAATCTGTTATTAATGCTGAAAATAAAGCTGAAGATTTTTTTTCAGATTTCACTTTGGTAGTTATTGATGAGTGCCATCGGGTAAATATGGAAGGAGAGACTCAGTATTTTCAAGTAATAGAGAAACTGAGAAAGAGTAATCCTGATATTTGTATTCTAGGTTTAACCGCAACACCTTACCGACTTGGTCATGGTTGGATTTATCAAATTCATAAAATCAAGAATGATCAAAAAACTACAGAGGAAAGATTTTTTAAATATTGCCTCTATGAGCTTCCTTTGCGCTACATGATCAAACATAATTATCTAACTCCTCCAGTTATTATTGATGCTCCGGTAGCCGCGTATGATTTTTCAGATTTAAAAATGATTGATGGTAAATACTCGGCAATTGATATTGAAAATGTGTTGAAGGGTCAAGAAAGAATAACTCCAGTAATTATAAATAATATTGTTGAATTATCCAAAGAACGAAAAGGTGTAATGATCTTTACTTCGAGTGTTCGTCACGCGCGCGAAGTTTTAGGTTATTTACCGATGGGGTCTGCGCTTGTAACAGGTGAAACTAGTGCAGAGGAGAGAGCGCAAATTATTGAAGAATTTAAAGATCAAAAAATAAAATTTTTAGTCAATGTCTCAGTTTTAACAACTGGTTTTGATGCTCCTCATGTTGATGTCATCGCCCTTTTAAGACCAACTGAATCCGTAAGCCTATACCAACAAATTGTTGGTCGCGGATTGCGATTATATCCTGGTAAAGTTGATTGCATAATTCTTGATTATACTGGAATTTTACATGATTTATTTCGGCCTGAAATTGTGGATGATAAGCCTCATAAAAATTCTGTGATTGTTCCAATAATATGTCCAAGCTGTGGTCACGAAAATCAGTTTTGGGGAACAGTGGAGCGTGGAGAAGTAGTTGAGCATTTTGGAAGAATGTGTACAGGTATTTTTGAAAATCCAGAAAGCAATGAATGGGCAGAGTGCAGTTATCGGTTTCGATTTAAAGTCTGTGGATTCTGTGGTGTTGAAAATGACATTGCTGCACGAATTTGTCGAGAGTGTAAAGTTCAACTTGTGGATCCAGATAAAAAACTTAAAGAAGTGATGAGTCTAAAAGATGCCCATATTATGAAACCAGATAGTATGCAACTGAGTCTTCGATCTGATAAAAAAGGTGAGAGATTAGAAGTTCGTTATTATGATTTAGATGGGGAACATTTAAGTGAAGCTTTCTATTATGAGACATTTGAAAACAAAAGAGCTTTTGAATTAAATTTTCTTCGTTTTCATAAACGTTTACCTGAAATTAATTACCAATTTAAAGACATACAAAGCATTGTAGATCAGCAAGCACTTTTTAGAATACCAAGATTTATTGTAGCAAGAAAAGTTGGCAAATTCTGGCAAATACGTGAAAAATTATTTTAATTATTTAAGAGCATTTCGTATAAAATTTTTATTAATTTGAGTTTTAGGTACATCTATTTCAAACCATGCTCTAACGTCTTCCTCTATCCCCATACCATGCATATAGTTGTATAATGATTTTTTTAATCCAGCTCCAAGCATGTCGTTATCAATGGGGTTAGGTTCGTTGTAATAAATCGTATTTTTGGCGAATAATCCTTCGGTTGGGATATTTATTGGAATCAGATCAATTCCAAATTTCTCTGGATTTTTTCCGATAGGACTATGGGCAGTGCACATGAAGCGATGCCAGTAACCGGAGTGGATACATTCATTTAGAAATAATTGTCGAACTACTTCTAGGCTATCTATTGTCTCTTGGACTGTTTGGCTTGGAAAGCCATACATTAAATATGCATGAACATAAATACCAACATCGGTAAACGATTTAGTTACTCGTGCAACTTGTTCTACAGTGGTTCCCTTATTAATTAATTTAAGTACTCTAGGACTCCCAACTTCTAATCCCCCTGTTACTGCTACACATCCAGAGTCTGCCATGATCTCGGCAATTTGTTCAAATTGTTTGTCAAATCGAAGATTTCCCCACCATGAGATTTTAATCTGTCGGTCGATTAAAGATTCTGATAATGACTTTACTAAAGCAGGAGGAGCCGCTTCATCTACAAAGTGAAAACCACTATGGCCAGATTCTTTTTTTAATCTTTCAATGGAATCAATTAGAGTATCGACACGCGTTGGTTCATATCGCTCAATATAATCTAAATTTACATCACAAAATGTGCATTTTTTCCAATAGCATCCATGTGCCATGATCATTTTGTTCCACTTGAAGTCAGACCACATTCGATGCATTGGGTTTGGAAGTTCAAGCATTGAGACATACTTGTTGTGATCTAGACCATCATAAGTAGGGCCATTTAATGTTTTAAATGCCACATCACTTGTTGTTGATTTAGATTTTTTCAAAGTTTGGTTTTCTAAATACCAAGTTCTTAAGAGTTCATCTTTTTTCCGTGTACCATTAAAAAATTCTAACAAATATTTTATTGGTAGTTCGCCATCATCAAACGTTAAGTAATCTATAAATTGAAAAAGTCTTATGTCGGATAATTCTCTAAGTTCGGTATTTACAAATCCGCCACCTGCTATAATTTTGATTGATGGGTATTTTTTTCTTATGTATTCAGCGGATCTTAGCATGCCAAAAAAATTACCAGGAAAAGGGATGGTAAATCCCACAACATCCGGTAAAAAATTTTCTATATATGAGTCAATTATTTTAACAATTGCTTCATCTATTATGGTTTTATTCTTTAAGGCGTCGTATAAGGGAGAAAAAGAGGCTTCTGATGATGCCAAGCTTTCAGCATATCGAGAAAATTCAAATCGTTCATCTACAGACAATTTAACAATATCGGCTAAATCATCTAAATAGAGACTGGCAATATATTTTGCCTGGTCATGGGTGCCCATTGGTCCAAATAGTTCAAGGAGCTCATCATGCTCATTTAGAGGATTGAAGCGAGGACCTTCCGGTACTAATTGTCTTCTTGATAAGCGCAAGGCAAGGCTTGGATCTTTTCCTTGTAGAAAATTAATAACTGGTTCAATCGTCGAGCTATAATCATCGAAGGCTTCAATAAAAAATGCTTCTAAATCAGAAATTATCGGTTTTGAAAGAATGTGATCTTTTACAATTTTAAGTCCTTTCTTCGAAAATATATCCAAAAAAAGATCTAGACCTAGATCTCTTTGATGACATTGATAATTCATATCTCTTAGGTACTGAGTTAGATATGCAGTAGCCGGATAGGGCGTATTAACCTGGGTCATAGGGGGAATGATGAGCAGTACTTTCATTGGAACTATCTAACAAATAGTCCCCACAAAAGCTAGCTTCATGCTTTTAGACTGTCAAAATTACACAGGTAGCATTGGGGTGCCGGCTTATTTTTCACTCACCCAGATGAAGCCCCTAAATTCTTGTGCCTTAAATCCTGTAGCGCGATCATTTGGATAGAAAACATTAATTTTATCTTTAACAGTTTTAGTTATGTTTTCACCATGACAACTTAGGCATTGGGCGGCAACAAATAGTGGTTCAGCATAGTATTTTTTACCATCGGGAAGTGTTCCAAAAATTTTATATTCATGGGTTTTATCTTTATTAAAAGTAGTGCCTTGATACTTATCCAAAAGCGGTTTCATCCAATCTTTTGGTAGATTTTGTTCATTTCTAATTTTATGAGAAGTTCTTCCAAAATTATATTTTTCGATGCGTTCTTTCGCGCTATTTTTTGCCAACGATTTAACATTTGTATGGCAAAAGGGAATCGCTGCTTCTACGCCATTAGTTTGTACTTGATGAGTCAATTCCTGTAATAAATTTGCTTTTAAATCTTGAGCTAATAATGGGGCTTCTTTTTGAAAATCAGCGTAAACAGAACTTGATAACACTGATATAAGCATAAGAATATGAATTTTCATCTTAAGGTCTCCTTTGGGCAACAGAATTGAAAGCATTTCTAGAATCTAGTATAGTCTAAAATTTTCTTTTAAATATGTTATAGAACATATTTAATGCTTATTGATAATTTTAAATTATGTTTCAAAACATAAGGTAAATACTTATTTTAGTGTATATTTAGGGAGTCGGGAGTTAAGTATGTATAAACTATTAATTGTATTTCTGTGTTCAATTTCCATCAGCAATGTCTTAGCAGATGATCAATATTTTAACGAATTATGGAATAGAGTACTAGTTAAAAGTGACGCCTTAAAAGCAACAGAGAATCAAAGTTTAGTTTCTGAGGAAGATTTTAAAAAAGCTAGTCGCCATTGGCTACCTGAAGTGTATGCTGGTGCAGCAAGCTTTATGACCAATGATCCTGGAGCAAATATGTTTGGGTTATTGTCCCAGCGAAAAATTACGCAAAGTGATTTTATGCCGGATAGTCTAAATAAGCCTGAAATGAATCATTTTACCAAAGCGTCGCTTGGAATTGAGTTTCCCTTGTATCAAGGAATGGCAGGGGATAATTATAAAAAAATGACTGAGCGTTTGGCATTAGCTGATAAACTCCAAATAACTGCAGTTATAAAAAAGACATATCGTGAATATATAAAATTAATAACAAATATTCAGTTGATCGATAATAATCTTCGTTATTACTTTGAGAAAAATAATGAATTATTAAAACTAAACTCAAATTATCAAGTTGGTAATAAGGAGAACTTGCTTGGGTATTCCGGTAAATTAGGTATAGATAATATAAAATTAAAAATTAAATCTACTGAGGAAATGCTCTTAGCTAAAAAGAAAACACTTTTATATGCACTTGAAGAAATGACTGATTCTAAAATCGATTTAGAGAAATTATCTAAAATTGATATTGAAAAAATATGGAGCGAAAGTTGGCAGAAAGGTTTGCATGATACACGGGATGAAACAAAAATTTTTGAAAGCCAGGTGAAGGCACTAGAGGTCTCGACGGATTTGGCAAAGGCCCGATTGCGACCACAGGTTGCGTTGTTTGCTGATCAAACTATCTTTAAGGGAGAAAGAGATTTAGCTGATTCTCAGACAATTGGATTATCGGTTAAATGGTCGATTTTTTCATCTGAAAATTTAAGTACTGAGTCTCGGGCACTTTATAGTTATTATGCCGCAAAGAATATGCATCTTGCAAAAGTAGAAGAAGATAAAATTCAATATACTGCGCTTACAAATTATGAACAAGGTTTAAATGCCAATATTGAGAATATGCATGATTCAAAAAAATTATTAGCTGAACAGTCGAAGGCCACTAATAAACTTTTTAAAAATGGGCTTATTAATATTCTCCAACACCTAGAAGTATTCAACCAAGATTTAGATTTAAATTATAAAATCTATGAAATTGAAGAAAAGAGAATTGAGATTAAGGCCGATAAATTATTATATTTAAAGTATCAATAATAGGATTTATTTATGCAAAAAAATGACGATATCAAATTAGGATTTGCCGGAAGGTTAGCAAGTGTATTTGTCGCATCAAAGTTAACGCTGTTGATAAGTCTTGCAAGTTTACTTTTAGGATTTATGGCGATTTATTTAACCCCTAAAGAAGAAGAACCACAAATATCTGTTCCAATGATTGATATTCAAACAGCAGCTCCAGGGTTAAACGCTGAAGAAATTCAACGAAGTGTTACGGAAGTTATTGAGCGTGGTATGTGGGGGCTTGAGGGGGTTGAGTATATTTACTCATCATCAATGGATCATGGGGCACTGGTTACCGTCAGATTTAAGGTCGGCGAGCCAATAGAGCCGTCTTTAGTGAAGGTTCATCATAAGCTAATGACGCTAAAGCAAGAACTTCCTAAAAACTCCTTGCCTTCGACGGTGCGATCTTTTTCAATTGATGATGTTCCATTTTTGGTTTTAACATTTAATTCAAACGAAATTGACGACTATCAATTGAGACAATTGGTGGCACCTTTAGCACGAGAGTTATCAAGTACTCCTGAGTTAGCTAATGTTGAATTATTAGGAGGCTTGAAACGAACAGTCAGAGTACGCATCGATTTGAACAAGTTAAAACAGTTTGGTGCTAACATTGGTGGAGTTGCAAAATCTCTTACAGAAAATGAGTTTCTAATACCAGCTTCTAAAAATTGGAGCAGTTCAGAAGTTTATGATATTGAAATTGGCTCTCGCTATAAAAATTTGAATGATATCAAAAATATTGCAGTTTCTCTAAGCTCTGGGCGAATAATAAAATTAAAAGACGTTGCAATAATTGAAGATGGCCCAGAAGAACGAAATCGTATTTCTACTTTAATGTCTAAAAAAGGAAATGGAATAAGCGTATCTAAAAGTGCCGTATCAATTGCATTTTCCAAGAGAAAAGGAACAAATGTTGTTGAGTTATCAGATAATTTAATAAAGAGAGCAAAACTTTTTTCAAAAGAGCTACCTAGCTCGATAGAATTAAACATTGTTCGAGATTATGGTAGTACTGCCAACGATAAATCAAATGAGCTAATTGAGCATTTACTTCTTGCTACATTTTCAGTTGCAGTTTTGATAGCAATTTTTATGGGAATTAGAGCTTCATTAGTTGTTGCGATTGCTATCCCAGTCACTCTTGCTTTAACTTTGGCAATATATTATTTTATGGGCTATACACTGAATCGTGTGACGCTTTTTGCGTTAATTTTTTCAATTGGTATTCTAGTTGATGATGCAATTGTTGTTGTGGAGAACATAGAACGACATTTATCGATGAAAAAGGGATTGGGGTTAATTAAAACCACAATAAATGCGGTATCTGAAGTCGGTAACCCTACCATCTTGGCGACAATCGCAGTTATCGCAGCGATATTACCGATGGCATTTGTTCGAGGTCTAATGGGCCCATATATGCTCCCTATTCCAGTCGGTGCAAGCGTTGCAATGATATTTTCATTGTTAGTCGCCTTTATCGTTACTCCGTGGGCCGCAGTAAAAATTTTAAAGCATGATGACCACCGAGATGCCTCTAATAATGTTCATAACAGCGATACTTCAAGTCAACATAATGTTAGTAAACTTGATCGGCTATATGAAAGAGTAATGAATTGGTTTTTTGAGCGAAAAATCAATAGTGCCTATTTCATTATTTTTTCAATAGTATTGTTAATCCTATCGATGGGGCTTGTGTATAACAAATCGGTTAAAGTCAAAATGCTACCTTTTGATAATAAGGAAGAATTTCAAGTTCTTTTAGATTTTCCTACAACTACTACGTTGATAGCGAATCATTATAAATCAAATGAGCTTGCAAAAATACTGTTAAGCAATGAAATGGTAGAAAAAGTTCAAGTCTTTTCCGGTGAGCCAGCGCCTTTTTCTTTTTCAGGAATGGTTAAACATACTTTCATGCGAAGAAGCGATTACCAGTCAGACCTACAAGTAGTGCTTAAAAATAAACATGATCGAAAAACTTCTAGTCACGAAATTATTCAAAACTTGAGAAATGTTATTATTGAATTTTCAAAAAAAGAGAATGTTGTATCTAAGGTGTTAGAGATTCCACCAGGGCCACCAGTAATGGCTACAATTGTGGCCGAAGTTTATGGGCCAACACACTCTTCTAGACAACAAGTAGCTAAAGAAATTCAAAATGTATTCTTTAATACTAAAGATATGGTAGATATCGATTCAACATTGCGACTAGGAAGGCCAGTGATACAAATTCCATATGATTACTCTAAAGGTGGAAATTTTGGAGTTAGCGCTAAAGATTTTTCATCTTTTGGAGCTTTGG
>CAYWBR010000005.1:42336-63566 GCA_964456675.1 uncultured Bacteriovorax sp.
AGTCTGAGGTGGGTTTATTACAAGATACAAAATCAGCTGAACAAGTAAATATCATGCTATCGGTTACAGACAAAGACCGTAGTTCAACAGACGCTATATCCAATATAAATGTTCCTTCTTTTCAATCAGGGATTGTCGGATTATCGTCGCTTCAAGGAAGCGAATTTAACCGAGAAACGAAAGTATTGTATCGAAAAAACTTAAAACCAGTAGAGTATGTTTTTGCTGAGATGACAGGAGAATTAGAAGCCCCAGTTTATGGAATTATGAATTTAGAATCGAAGATTAATTACCCTATACAAACAGCAGAAGTTCCTTGGAATACAACAGATGTAGTCGTTAAATGGGATGGAGAATGGTTTATTACTTACGAAGTTTTTAGAGACATGGGTTTTGCCTTTCTTGTCGTTTTGGTTCTTATTTATGTCTTAGTTGTAGGGTGGTTTAAAAGTTTTTCTGTGCCACTTATAATCATGGCTCCTATTCCGATAAGTTTAATTGGAATTTTACCTGGACATGCAATTTTTGGATCATATTTTACGGCCACCTCAATGATTGGATTTATTGCGGGAGCGGGGATCATCGTACGAAACTCAATCATCTTAGTAGATTTCATTGAGCACCAAATGCAAAATGGCCACTCATTAAAAGAGGCAGTTGTTAGCGCTGGTGTTTTAAGATTTCGGCCGATGCTTCTAACTGCAGCTGCAGTGGTGGTTGGTAGTTCTGTAATGTTGTTTGATCCTATTTTTCAAGGCTTAGCAATTAGTTTGATTTTTGGAGAAGTTGCTGCGACGGTATTATCTAGATTTGCCGTTCCTATTTTATATTTTTGGTTTGTAGGTAAGAGACGTTTAAAATCGATTCAAATGAGTAACTAAAATTTTAGCGAGGGGGCTTTAGCTGTGTGAGAGCATGGATATAAATTTCCCATGTGGCATTATTAAAACTGCTCCCTCTTTATTTTCTCTTTCCCCCATGTGTAAAACGAATAATTTTTCAGTGAGAGAAAATTCCTTGTTAAAAAAATGCAAGCCTTGAAGATCGGAGGCATATATGAATTGGTCTTTTTGTAATTCAATAGCGAAGTATTGATTCTTTTTTGTTCTAATAATAAAGTCTACTTCAATTCCATCTTTTGTTCTCATAAACCAGATATTATTTACTAAAGAATAGAGTTTTGAAAATACCAGTTGTTCAAAGAGTGCGCCACTTTGATCGGTGCGATAGTTGGAATTTTCTAATAAATATGATTCATCAAAAAAATAAAATTTTTGATGATTGGTTTGTGTAGGTAAAAACTGTGAATGTGAAAATGGATAAAGTAAAGTGCCGATGTTCAATAGATGAAGCTCACTAAACGAATTTAATAAAATTCTATTATTTATTCCAAGATGTCTTTGTATTTTTAGTACGTCTATTGTTATCCCAGGTCTTTCCTGCAGATATATATAGAGATTATTTGTTTCCGGTAAAGAGAATTTTAGAGGGGATTGTACCATTTGTTATTGTGTCTATTTTATTTCGTTATTTAAGAATTGATGAACTAATTTTTTTTGAAAATCAGTTTTATGTTTTTCTATAAATTTAGGTGAAAATTTTTGCCAATTAAAATTACTCGCCATTAAAGATGTATAGTGTTGAAATACTCCACTGTCGTCCTTGTATTTAATCGTCTTATTGTTATGTTTTAAGTTATAAACACAATGACCAATTAAATGAAGAAGTGATAATTCTTGTATATCTATTGACTTGGCCTTTTCTCCAACCCAGTCTTTTTTGTATAAGTAAATAATTGGAGTCGGCTTTACTTTTATACAAAATCCTTTTGGGTTATTTTCATAATCAAGTGACTTATTGGTCGAAAAACGTATCGACAAATTATCTATTATCCTTTTATGAGAACTCTTAAGATTATATTGAAGCCTATCAAAAACATCACGAATTTCGGATGGAATTTCTAAATGATCTTTACTACTGTTGATTTCATGTATTGTTGCTCTATCGCTATCACAGGAAATAAACGAAATCGAAATTAAATAAAAAACAAGTTTAATAACTGCCGTATTTTTCATTTTGTAGTTGGAATCTCAACTTGGTCGATTACCATATTAGCTTCATTGTAAGTCGTGAGTGTTATTTGTTTCTTTGAAACAGTCACTTTGGTAAAAGTTAGTGCTTTCTCATCAAAGGCTACTTTGTATGGATTTTCGTCGGAAGCGGTATTTGGTCTCCCCCCAGCAGGGCCCGCAACCAAATAGTGTACATTGTTTTTAATTGATCGTTCGAACATATGTGTATGTCCACTAAGTAAAAGAGGTACTTTATTTTTTTCAAGGACCGGTACTAAAAATTGTCTAATTTTAATCACGGCTTCAGTTGTATATTTATTTAATGAAGATGAATATGCTGGAAAGTGTGTTGCCAGGATAACTGTTTTATTTTTATTTTTTGATTCAACAATTTTTCTCTCAATCCACTCGAGCATGACACGCTCTTTTGTGCCAACGGCTAATTGAAAATTGCTATTAAATACGATAAGGGTAAAATTATTAAATTCGTAAAATAAATTTCCGTAAACATCAGCATTTTGCCAACGCATATATTTTTTAAATAGTGGAGGCATTTGAATATTATAATGACCGCGGTAATCGTGATTGCCGATTGCCGCAATTTGAGGAATGTCCATTAAGTAGGCTTTTCCGCTTGTGAAGTATTTGAACCATTCACTTTCATCGTCTCCTGTTTGTACAACGTCGCCACCATTAACGATAAACTTTAATGGGGATAGAGAGTGGTGGTGTGCCAATACTTTTGCGACTTCTCCATGGCGGTCAGCAAATTCTTGAGTGTCGCTTATAAAGCCAAATGAAAAATCTTCTTCAATGTCTTTTTCTGTAAGGGTTTTCGGACATTCAATTTTTGATAACTTTTTGATATAGACAACGGTAAATTTATTTTCGCTATTGGCATTCATTAATTGTGGAATTGATATGCGAATGTCTTTATCTTCACCACATTTACTTGGGGCAAGTTCGATTTGGTATTGCTGATTTTTTTTAAATATTTGGGTTTTATAGATCTTTTGTCCATCTTCAATGGAAAGTGATTCATCACGATTTAGCTGAAAATTTAATAATAATTGTTGATTCGTGTGCAGTAATGTGTAGGGATGTATCTTGAACAATTCCCGACTATTTTTATTCAATATTTGAGCAAAAGTATTTGTTGCAACTAGTAATAAAACGTGAATAAAGTACAATCGGAGATTTCTATTGAATATTTCCATTTAATTTCATCCTTAAAATTATTATTCCTTATAGTATTCACTATTTTTTTTATAGTGACAAAATTCTATTTGATTTTTTTTGGTTAGGATTCTGTGCTATACTTTGCTCGAATTTGGAGAAAAATATGAAAAGTTTAAAAGATGCTTTATTGAAAGCGGGTCTAAAGCCAACAACCGAGCCAAAGTCACAAAATGCTCGAGAAAAAGTGACTAAAAAACAGATGACAGAGACTGTCGTACACCAAGAGCAGAGAAATTACTGTGAAGTCTGTGACCAAGTTCGCCCTGACGTAGAACGATACGTCCATCGAAATCCCACAACAGAAGCCGAGTGGATATGTGTAAGGTGTGCGGACCAGTTACAGATTGCAGACAAATTTAGAAAAACAGCTCAAAGTGAAACTTCAATAAAAAGAATGTTTAGAAGAGAGTATGGTGCTACTGAAAATATAGCTATTCAAAAAAGTGCTCCAAATCCAAATCGTAGCAACGGTAACAGATAAAATTCGTTAAAATCTTTCGGAGGGCTTATGTCAAATGTTACACTAAGAGGACAAAATACAGAAGTTAAAGGTAATTTACCTTCACTTGGTACCAAGGCAATGGATTTTTCATTAGTCGGCGAGGGGTTAGATAACTTGTCACTGGCAAGCTTTCAGGGAAAGAGAAAAGTATTAAATATTTTTCCAAGCGTGGATACACCTACTTGTGCAAGTTCGGTAAGAAAGTTTAATGTAGAAGCTTCTTCACTCAACAATACTGTGGTTTTAAACATATCTCAGGACTTACCATTTGCTCAAAAACGTTTTTGTGCAGCAGAAGGATTAAAGAACGTGGTTAATCTGTCTACTTTTAGAGATCCAAGTTTTCTTCTTCAATACGGAGTACTCCTGGCTTCAGGCCCATTGAGTGGATTATGTGCACGTGCGGTAATTATTTTGGATGAAAGCGATAAAGTTATTCACGTTGAACTTGTGAGTGAAATAGCTGATGAACCAAATTACTCTGCGGCCATTAGTGTTTTGAAGTAATTATTTAGGCCCAACTATTGAGTTGGGCCAGATAAAATTGCCAATCTCTTTATTCATTAAATTTATCAAAGCCTAATTCTTTTATTTTCTTCATTGCTTCTTTTACTAATTCTCGTTCTTTATTGTTTTGGCAAACAAATATCGCCCTTTGTAGAGGAATTGCTCCAGTTTTGATATCGTATACGCGAAACAATTGATTTTTACCCAATTGAATTTTATTAAAAAAAAGTGAGTTTAAGCTCAGAGCTAAAAATCTATCTGATTTTAAATTGGATTTAAAAGTAATTCCAAATTCTCCAAGTTCGCTGACTTCCACTTTCATGGGAAAATTAATCCTAGAATAGGGAGAGTGTTTTCCAAATACTATATTTTTAATGTCTTTTGGTTTTCCAGCAATTACTTTATCAATCATTGTATTTAGGGTAGAAAGTTCAACGACTCCATTAGCGTGAAGGGCATAAGGATATTCGACTTTTAATTTATCGAGTTCATTTTTAGATGAAGCTTCAGTGTTGTACGTAATGATAAAACAGTTATGTTTTTTTAAATAATCTTTGAGTTTTAAAAAATTTTGTCCATCGCTAGTAATAAATGATCTATTAACAAGGATAAAATCAGGTTTTTGATAATCCAATACAAAATTTATGTCGTTTAAATTTTTATATCCTCTAGCGCAGTATTTAGCATCAATTTTTATTGTTTTTCGAATTTCCTCTCGGTATTCAGATTGATTTTCAAAGTAAACAACTTTAATGTTTTTATTTTTTGTAATTTGAGAATTATTCTCAATCCATGATTGCAATATTGGCATTTGTATAGAGTCATCGGTCAGTTCAATTTTACAAAGATAAGAATGAGCATACTGGTAATAGCGACCAGTATGATTTTTTTTAATAATTTTAAATTTTATGTCTTTGAATGCCAGTTCATCAAATATTGAATTTTCTATTTCAAGAATTTCGCCATTATTTAAGTCTAGGTTATTTTCAATTAAACACGTGCCATCTTGAAAAATACTATTTAATCGACCAAATGTTAGCCCTGACGCTTCTACTTTTATTTCTACACCTTTATCTTGAAAACTGTTTGAATCAGAGCCTCTAATGTTTAAAAACCATTTTAGAACATTTCTAAAAAACAGAGTTGGAATAGTATAACCGTTCTTGCTTTTGAATAAAATATAACCAGCGCCACTAAGCATAAGGTTACGTCTAAATTCAAGTGAAGAGTTTCCAGTGCTGACGATGAATTGAATATTTCGTAAAAATGCATGGTTTCTAAATTTAGCAATAAGCTCTGTGATATTAAAGTCCTCATCATCACCATTAATAATGACGATATCTGGAAGATCTTTAAAAACATGCTCTATGGCCGCTTGTTTGGTTTTAATGTGTTTTAAGTGAACATCCTCATTCACCATTGCATTACTAACAAACCAAAATAATTCAGGACCTTGATCAATAACAACAATTTCCATATGACTATTGTACCATCATTATGAAATGTGTCCAAAATTCTTGAATTTCAGGGGAATAGGTGATCGTATCGTTTGGTTTTTCTCGGCGTGGTGGCTTCACAAGGCATAGTACCTTGTGAAGCCTATAAGATAGGTATATTAATTAGCTAGCGACATATTCCGGTGCGTTCAATGACTTTTTCAGTTTCGGTATCATCTCCAATGAAGTTAGCAAGTAATTCTCCAGATTTTTGATCGAGTAGTTGTAGTTTTAAATCTCTGTATGTAGTTTTAATATGGTAAGAAACAAATCGGTATCCATGAAGAGTAACACTAACTGGGATACACTTTATATCACAGGTCTTTACATCATTAGTGACAACACAAACTTTTTCACATCTTTGCTCGGTAACTGTCCAGGTGCAAGCCTCTGTACTCTCACGAGAATCTGATCTTTCAATATTTGTAAAGATACTACCTTGAACATTAAATGGTTGGTCCAAATCTGATCCATTTACTCTGATTTCGCCATTGGATGTTGGAAATGAAATATCTTTCTCTGTTTTAAGAGGTATTTTAAAGTTATCTCGTCCTTCTAATTTTAGATTAAAATTTTTTTCTCCAAGCGCGCTTACCGTGGCAGTATAGAGACCCTGTGGAAGTGTTACTGTTTTTCGCTTTAAGTTTAAAAAACCTCCCTTCTTTTTAACTGTCATATCTTTTCTTACGTCTAACCTTCCCGTAATGTCGACACAAGATGTAAATATTAAAACTGAACAAATTAATGTTAATACTTTTTTCATTTTTCCCCCCAGAAAAATTGATTTGAACTCGTCTCCTTTTGAGTTTGTACAGAAGACAGATGCAATATAGCAAACTGAATGCCAAATATTGTAAAATCTAAGTAGTAAAAATTACACGATCTATATAAAAGTAGGTGGTGTCATGTTGTCTTGATAGGGTTAAAGTAGAGACATATTGGAATTATTTGAAGGTGATGTTTGGTCTACAAAGAATCATATTTTCTGAATTTATCCTTTTTGGGCAAAGATTATTTTGGGGTTACAAAGGCAAAAGAAGGTCCAACGCTTGTTCAAAGAATAGAATATTATCTTGGCGAAGATGTGTTAGGTGATGTGTGGATTTGGCCTGGTTCTAGACTTGATAGCGCAGTTTCGGCCAGTGATCTTTGGCTAGAAATTGTAATAAAAGGAAGCTCAAGTGAGCATATACAATTTGATCTGCTTCCAAGGATTGTCGATAGGCTTAAAGCGATAAGCGATCCTGAAATCAAAATCCACCGTTTGTGCAAAAATACTGATGGATGTAATTTAATTTCAGCGCTTAGTGAAAAAACATATCGCTATTTTATCTATACAAATAATGATTTTAGTAATTTTGGAAGTGTACCGATTGCCACCTTTGATGAATCAATACATTTATCTGATTGGCAAAAATGGGTATCATTATTTTGTGGAACACATCACTTTGAGGCTTTTTGTATTAGGGCCAAAACGAGTTCCAATTTTACTCGAACAATTAGTCACGCTGCTGTTTTTCGCTTGGCCGATACACAGAATAAATCTCTAAATCCTGATATTGAATTAGATAGTATCAAGTTAAATTGGTTAGGCTTAAATAAGCTAGATCCCCAAAAAATTATTGTTGTTGAGTTTTCGGGCAGTGGTTTTTTACGTGGACAAGTAAGAATGATGGTTGGAGCATTAATCAAGTTGAGTAAAAAAGAAATAAATATAGAAGGTATAGATAAAGCGCTAAGGGGGGAGTCAAAGGTAAAAGCCGGTTTTAAAGTCCCTGGTCATGGCTTAGTTTTATGGCAAAGTACACTTAAAAATCCATGCCTGCCAATAGTCCTAGACCTCGATTACCGACAGGGATAAGAGTCATCCAGCTATCACTTCCTTTTTCTATATTGTAATAAATTCCCCAAGCGTAACTTGCGCCGATGGTAATTCCAAAAGCAACATCGTGGAGATAGTGAAAGTCATCATTGATTCTACTAGTCGCAATGAATGCGGCCAATGCATGTGCCATCCCTCCCCACACCCAGCCATGTTGGGCAGCAACCACAGAGGCAAATGCAAAGGAGTGGGACGCATGGCCAGAAGGAAATGAATGCTTTTCTTCTGGAAATCCAGGCCTTTTTTCGTTAATGCTTAACTTTAATATCGAAGTGGTTAAAAATGTATAGCTAGTTGCACGCAACATATGGTCCATTTTTTTAAATGCATCTGGATCCTTTGATTTTTGATAGTCCCAGAAGTGATAACCAATATAGGAGAGATTCAAAACGCCATAACCAATATAGTCGCCAATAAATCCGATTTCACCAACTGGTTTAGCTTCTTTAAAGCTTACACGCTTTCGATAAGAAATATCTTTCTTCGTTATATACATCATGGCGGTAGTAATGCTTCCAGCTCCTAATATCCAAACCGCCGGTGTTGTTACTGGGCCAGTGAAATCACTCCACGCAGTATCAATATAATCTGCACGGGTAAGTGTTGTTTGGAAAAAAAAACTAAAAAAGAAAACATATTTTAAAAAAAACATAAAATTCCTAAGTAAGTTTCGTTTCTTTCAATTTCATAATCAACCTCTCCAGATACGCTAGAATCTACAACGTTAAACATATACGACTCTCGCATATGTGTTAGGTATAAATCGAAATTTTGATTAAGAGTTTTAATTAGTTTTATTTTTGCTCCCCAGATAAAGCCTTTATCTGTTATGCGATTAAAGTAAGGATTGCGAGTGTTGTAGTCAGTCGTATGGTAAAAATGTGGTTCAAAAGATAAACCGAAAGGATTAATTCCTGAAGTCGTGTAAACGTATCCAACTTGTGCACCAAGCACCGAATAGGCATCAGTGACTTCCTTGTTTCCATTGATAAGTTTGGTTTTTTTTCGGCCAATAATTTCTGACTTTATATTGCCGTTAAAATAATGAGACTTGTGCTGGTGTGACCAAGATAAACTCATGTTAAAATCAAACCCACCATAGGACAAATTTGTTTCTTTGGGAGTTTGTAATGATCCTCTTGAGCCCAAAATAAATGCATAATTTGTTTTTTGATTTGATAGAGGTAAAAGCTTTTGAAGCTTGAATTCGAATCCCTGAATTCCATGAAAATGGCTTTTTTGATAGGGGAGATTTAAGCTCGCATCATGATTTTTTTCCAATGTCCCGTTAGTCCCAAGTGATATAGTTAAGTGTGCCATTAGGTCAAATATGAACCCTGTGGCGTAACTAAATTCTGAGCGCAAATACTTAGAGTCATAGTGACTTTTGACAACCTCATCTTGTTCATATTCTATTTCTGAGGATATATATCCGGCTTGCGAAGAAAAAAAATGCTCGCCCTGATTGAGATGGATAAATGCAAATCTAGAATGTGCAGAAGCATTATTTGTGATAATTAGCGAAATAAGAGTAATGGATAAGCATTTCATTACTCTATTATATGAATAAAATTACTTCTTCGCCAACTGACAATCTAGAATTTCAAGTGTGAAGGCATCAACTTTTAATTGAACGGGCTGACGCGATTTTATAGATGTATCAATACATGTAAGATGGTTGTTTTTTGCCCAATACTGAGCGGCATGGCCCATTAATATTAATTTGTATGAGTTTTTGTCCTTAACAGAAAAACTTACTACTTGATCGATGAAAGAAGTGGTTTTTTGTTCATTAGTATTTGCATACACTGAATTGAGTATTAAAAAATAGATAGTTATTATTTTCATTTAAGTGGCTCCATCTTTTTATATTCTTTCATTGTTTCATTTGCCAAAGTTATCTTTTCATCTTCTGTCATATAAACCGAATCTAGTGGAAGGTAGGGATCTGATGTGGAAAAAGAGAGAGTAGATCTTTCATAGAAGGCACTATTTTCAGGAAATGGAAATGCGGTAACAACAGAGCCTCTGACTGTATTTTTTTGCATTTTAGCATCCCATTCTTCTACCGTAACAGGTCGATCAAATAGTGAAGGGTCAATAACCATTTTTTTGATTTGACCTTTCTCTTCAACGTAGACAATTGGAGCCACGTGAAAGTTCCAGCTGATGTTTGCCTCAGGTACAGATAAGTCTCCCTTAATCCAAACTTTATCTACTCGAACACCTTCCTCTTCAAATCTTCTGGCCATTAAATGCGCTCGTGCATAACATCCATCAGGTTTATATTTCCAGGCAATGTCTTCCATTTTTTGTGCTTTAGAAAATAATTCTTGTGCTTTGCCAAGAGAAATCGCTTGTATGTTTTTATCGGGGTTAATGTTTTTCTTTATTTTCTCTAAATGTTGCAACGACTTTAAGTCGACAAATACTCCATCGTAAATGCAACCTTCTTTATTTGCATATTCCTTAGAGACGTAAGAACCAAGAAGTCTGCCATCTTGGACAATACTGATGTATTCAGCGACTTCTGCATTTGCAAGTTCTGTCAGAAAGTTTTTTCTAGCTTCACCATATTGGTTTAATAAATCTTTGGGCTCAAGGCAATACTCGGAACTAAAGCGCATGTACATTTCTTGATTGGGATCTTTTAGACTCAATATTTTATCTTTTTTAGAATGTAGAGATTTTGGTAGCGTTTTTAAAAGTTCTTCTTGGTAATTTGCAAAATAATTTCCCGAATTGTCCGCATTTTTCAAATAATAAGAATTATCAACTAGGGTAATGTCTGAAGTTTTTGACTTAATTGATTTAATTTTTAAGTTTGGGCCAAATTCTTTTTGTTCAGATTCAGAAATTAGAGTAATTCCGCCGCGACTTCCCATCATTGGATTTGTATCAAATGTTAAAAGTGGAGTATAAGATTTGCCATCAATATTTACTGATTCACATTTTCCAATTCCACATTGTATTTTATATCCATACATTTTTTGAGTGTCTGAAAAAGTTTTAGCTTCAGCTTGATCTAATTCTCTTAAAGAAGTATGTCGATCGCAACTTATTTTCTTTCCATCATCAAGCTCTAAAACAATATTTTTTTCTTCAAATGCTTGTCCTAATTTAGTTTTTCTATCGTTTATATACTCTCTTAATAGTGCTATCTCTTTTTCAAATTCAGTACTTCCATATTTATCAGCAGATAGTTTCGCTCCTATTGGCGCTAAATTTTTACCAAGCATCGGATCAATATTCATATTGATGTAAGTTAATTCACTACTGGCTTCAAACATTGGATTAGTGACCGCAGGTGGAAGTTGAAAATCCATATTATTTAATTTATTTATTTCACGTTGATCGGATAGTTTTTGGGTAGAAATACTATTGCTTCCAATTCCAATTCCAGTTCCCATTCCCATACCCATTCCTGGATAACCACCATACCCACCGTCTGGAAAAACCGCAGTTTTATATAGAAATTTTTCATTATCTTTGATTTCTTCAATATTTTGAGGTTTTAGTTTTTTGTTTTTTTTATCAAATGATACTGCAGTTGTAGAAAAGCTTAAATTTTTAACTAATATAATCGAATCATTTTGTTCACAGTAAATTAACTGTAAATTATTATCAAACTTACAATTTGAGATTGGTTCTGAGTTTTTTAATTTTATTGATATTTTATCACTACTAGGGGCGTTTGAATTTCCATTACCACCAAAGTAGCCTCCAGCATATCCTCCCAAAGAGTATTTCTCTGCCCATACAGAAGTATGAATTAATCCAAACGATAGTAATATTCTGATAATGTTATTCATTGATCCTCACTTATCCTATGGTAAAAGTGTAACGATTTAATTCGTTATGTTTATCGCCATATTAAATAGGTGAATGAATAAAAATTTATTTAAACAAAATCAGAATACCGAAAATGATAAATATTGCCGATGCAAAGTAGTGGATGTATTTCATCGGTAATCTTTCAGTTAATTTCGGGCCTAAAAATACTGCTAAACCGTCACTGGCCATCATTCCAAGAGTGGTTCCGATTGTGACCAATAATACTTCGCGATGCTCGGCAGCTAGTGCCACAGTGGATAGTTGGGTTTTGTCACCCATTTCTGCTAAAAAGAAAGCCATGACAGTTGTCAGAAAAGGTCCAAATCTACTTTCAGTAGTTAATCCTTCATCACTGTCAGGTATTAATATCCATAGTCCAAAACCAATAAATAGTGCTGAGAGTACCCAGCTAATATAGGGTTCGGGAATAAGGTTTGTAACATATTTTCCTGCATATGCGGCCAGGGAATGGTTAAGTACGGTTGCAACAAAAATTCCCCAAAAAATAGGCCACGGTCTTTTAAATTTTGCAGCTAACATAAAAGCGAGTAGCTGGGTTTTATCACCCATTTCTGTTGCAGTGATAAAAATAAAAGATTTGATAAGAATTTCCATATTGATTTTTAAATACAGAACTAGATCATTTTTGTCAATTCGTGCATAATTAATATATGGCGAAAGAATCTGAATATGCAATAAACCGAGATTATGTAAAAAAAAATTCACCTTGGGTTTGTGATCTATGTGGACACAAAATAAAGAAAAAAAACTTAACCGTCGATCATATTATTCCACTTTCGAGAGGTGGCAGTCATGACATTAAAAATTTAAGACTAGTCCATTCAAAGTGCAATGAGATTAAAGGTAATGATTTAGATCATGAATTTTCATTCTATAAAAAAATCTATTTTGCTTGGTTAAATTTTTTAACGATTTTTATTCCATAATTAACTGTTCTGCCGGTTATTTTTTCCACCAATACCACGAAAATTTAGAAGCATTACAATGTAGCTATAAATCTAAATATGGATGCTTTTAATATGTTTAATAAGATTGCAATATACGCGTTGGCAATATTAATCTCGCCCACAATTCACTCTAGCTCTGCCATTGGTTATTACTCTAATGGGTCAATTAAAGATAGTTTAGAATATTCCAGAGAGACACCATTTGTTCATAAGCTTTTTAAAGCGCGAATGCGGTTGTATTCGACCGAAGAAATGTTTAGGACAATTCAAGATATGGATGATTTTTTAAGCAAAGATATTAACGGTAAAGAATCAATACAACTTGGCGACCTATCAAATATGAACGGTGGAAAGGCTTCTGGGCATGGCTCACATCAAAATGGACTCGATGCAGATTTTGTTTATTTAACTAATGATAGAAAATTGCAATCAAGTACAGCTAGCTACTGGGAAGAAGAATTTGTTGTCGGAAATAAAATTTCACCAAATTTTGATTTAGTAAGAAATATTTCACTATTTCAATTCCTAGCAAATAAAACTCCAGCGGCAAGAATTTTTGTAGATGAAGTAATTAAGAGAGAGATATGTAGTTTTCTTTCAAAGTCGGGAGAAATAAACCTTGCATCTATGCAAATAATGTTGCGAAAACTAAGAGTTGAAAATCTCCATAAAACTCATTATCACTTGAGATTATACTGCCCTATGGGGGACACTAGTTGTGTTCCACAGTCAGAACCTCCAATTGGTGATGGATGTGATTCTTTTCAAATGAATGTTTTGGATAAAATTGTGAAAGAAAAGTCTTGTTAGAGGTTACATTAATAATTTATTCAAAAAAGTGACACTCTATTGGTGAATTCTGAAACTTTCCTTGAAAACCAGAAATTTTGCCATCTTGATAAATTATATATTGGTCATCTGTTAATGACTCATAACCTCTTTCTTGGAAAAGAATGCTTTCAGGATTTAATTTTATAAATTTTTTAAATTCAAGAAATAATTTTCCAGGTTTTCTTTTAGATTGCTCCATGATCGTAGTATTTTCTTCTAAATCTTCGTTGTAGACTAAATAGACTTTAAAATCGCCCTCGCTGTCATTGTCTAGAAATTCTCTGGTTCGATAAATTTCACCATCTTTTTTAAAATGAAGATTTTCAAATCTTTGGTTAAAAGACTTGTTGTTTAATACATGCTTTTCATTTTCAATTTCATCTTTAAGGTTGTCGCAACCTGAAGGATTGGGGAGTGATTCTTTTTTTAAGGTTTGTTGGTCACTAAGTTGTGCCTTACTTGCGGAATTTCGTATGTTTTGGTCTGGTGTTATTAATCTATTTTTATTTAAGATGGAACCAATATTCATGTGAGAACTGTTATTTTTATATGACCAAAAAATACTGGCCAGAATTATTAATAATATGACCAGTAGTAGTTTATTTTTCAAATTTTTAAACATAATTATATTTTAGTACCATCTCTTACATTTAGTTTTTTTGCCTTTTTCTCCCCATCGCACTTCAATAGTATCATTTGGATGACTCGAAAGATCCCCCGAAAGGATTCTTTTATAGAGAGATTTCATAGATAGCTTTGTACCTGGTTTGTATTCAATCGGGCAAAATTCAATAAGTTCATTCGATTCATCTCTAGAGGAAAATAAGCCTTGATTTAGCACTTCTTCTACTAATATTAAAGTTTCAGGTGGTATTAAGTTCAATTCATCTGCTTTTTTGGCTTCTTTGTAGCTTGTATTTAATTTATCGAACATTTCAGCAAGAGCTTTATCTCTGGCCGGAGTAGAATAGGCATCAAATTGTTCATAATTCATGCAGGCATTATTTGTTTCATTTAGATGTGCAATTGCTTGATTGACATAATCAATTCTTGCCTGTGCTTCAAGGCACGCTGCTTTGAGTGAGCGAACAACTCTTTGGGCCGGACTTTCATCAATTGTCGCAACCGTTTTTCTGACGTATTTGAAAAAATCTTTTTCAGAAAGTGTAGTTGCTAATTCATATTGTTCCATTGATGGACCTAAAGAAGAAGGTATTGCGGATAAGTCTTTTCCTAAATGTTCTGGCCATCTAAATTTTCTAAATCCCCAAGGAGAGTGTGGTAAATTTTCAAACTCACGTTCTTTTCTTCTAATTAATGGAAGTTTTTTTTCTTTGTTGGCTTGTGTAGAGTAAATTACATCAAAAGTACCAACAGGATTAATGTTTTTTATGTTGTAAGCATGTCTAATAAAATTTCTAAACCGTGCTTTTATTTTATACATAAATAACGAGCCTGGTTTTATCGCTTTGATCTGTACTGGATAGGTATCATAGAACGCAAGACTTTCGGTTCCCACGCTTTCTCCGATATCATTAATTAATTTAATTATTTTTTCTTCTGTAGTTTTTAAATGATCGTAATTGGTTTGACGGTTGTTGATAGTTTTTCCACTGCGACTTCCCGATGGATTTGTGATTGCAAATGGTAATCCATGTTCAAAAGAGTAGATCGCTCTAAGTGCATAAGCAGTATCGGCACAGTCAGTATTTATTCCATAATAGCGAGATTTGGGATCGGTAAACATAGTTTCATTAACAGCAGAACTTTGCATCCAGGTGGAAAACTGTTCTTCATCCTGTACGGTCCAGGGTCTAGTGTCTTCCCAGATGGCAGAACTTGCAGAAAATGAAAAAGACATACTAAGTGTAAGTAGAGCGAAACTGCACTTTGGCATCATATAATAACCTTTTCGTAAAATTTTCGAAGTAGCCTCTTTTAAAAACCAAATCATTAAAGGTCAATGAAATTGATCTACTTTGTATGATTGCGTAAAAAATACATGATTAATGCATAGAGTTTTAAAAAAAATACTAATTCTCTGTTGTCTAGGGCGTGTTAAGGCCGAAATTTCTTTGTCTAGGTTCTGGCCAATTACGCAAGCTAATTTGTACTGCTAAAAATAATTAAAGGTTTTTAAATATTAAAATACTTAAGGAGGTTATTAATGAAGTTATTTATTTTATTATTCCAAGTTGTCCTACTTTCTTTTTCTTTTAATGTATTTGCAAAAAAACATCAAGAGGTCCTACCAACTGAAAAAAGCGTTGATATCGGTCGCTTCATAGGGAAGTGGTATGCTGTGGCATCTCTACCACAACGTTTTACAAGAGACTGCCTAGGTCAAACGGCGGAATACTCTATTCGTTCGGAAAACTCTATTAATGTGCTTAATTCTTGTCTGAAAAAGAATAATAAGCTTGAAACGATTAAGGGTAAAGCTGTTGTGGCCAACCCTGAAACTAATGCTGAACTTATTGTGACTTTTGATAATTTTTTTACACGACTTTTTAGAGTTAAGGGAGACTATAATGTTGTTCGCTTAGATTCAGCTTATGAAAATTTAATTGTTGGATCTAAAGACCGCAAATCTCTATGGATTATGTCTCGTACTCCTAATATGGATGAAGACACATATATTGAGTATGTTAAATACGCTAAGTCGTTAGGTTTTGATGTTGAAGATTTGGTTATTTCTAAGTTTTAAAAAAGTCTAGCCTCCAATCATTTTTGTTTTGGGGGCTTTCAGCATAAACCATTAAAAAATAATGATTATATATAGTTTCTGCAATTGATTACTAGGTAAAAAAATAGAACACCACTGCCAATAATTTGTGGTTTTAAAATTATTAATGTCTAAAATCTTAAGTTACGAAGCCTAAGTTTCCTTTAAAAGTGACCAAACCTTTAGAGTTCTTTAAAAAATCACCATTCAGACAAACTTAAGTTATGATGGTGGTAGTTTTAATACAGGATTTGAGGGTTTGATGAAAATATTGAGGCGATTTATTAAAAAGAATCCAACCACCTTAAATATTCCGTTCTACTCGATAGGCGGTTCTATTGATAGGATTAATTTCATTTTAAATTCTTTGTTGCTATTTTTCGTTTTTACCATAACTGTCATTCAAAATGTTTCTTCAGTACCTGGGGTTTTTGGAAAAATCGTTATTGTTTTCATTGCCATTGTGTTTCAGGTTAATAATGTCTTTAAGAGATTTAGAGATATCACGGGTAGAGAATTAAGTTTTTCAGATAAAGCTTTTTTTGTTTTTTTGATCCTAACACCATTACTTAATATATTGGGCTGTATTTATTTAAGTTATAAAATAGGTTATTTAGAAATAATTAAAAGAAGAAATGAACTTTTAAGAGAAATGACTTAATATCATATTCATGCCACAGAAAATCAATGATAATCCAAATGCGTTCAAATTAATTATTAATCAAGAGTTGCTTGAAGTACTGTCTCAAGGCTTAATTGAATTGAAAATCAATGATTTTGAGATAAAAGCTTTTAAATCACTGAAGCACGATCTGCCGGAACTCGAACTTAAGGAACGCATACAATTAGTTTCAAAAAAACTGTATGAAATTTTGGGCGATAAATATCTATCGAAGTATCTAGACATCTATTTAAAAAATAAAAAACATCAAAAAAACATTACGAGCCTTCAATGGTGGCCTATTTCAGACTTAGTTGAAATTTATACTATTAAAAAAAAATCTGATTCTTTTCAGTACCTTCTTTGGTTAACTGAAATTTTTACTTCTGAATTCGCAGTTCGTTCAATTTTAAATCACGAGACGGATATTGTTTTGGATTTTTTATTGAAAGCAGCTGAGAGTAAAAATGTCCATCATCGCCGCTTTGCCTCTGAAGGGTCCCGTCCTCATTTGCCATGGGGAAAAAAGGCAGCAAGTATTGCAAAAGATCCATCACTTACTATAAATATATTAAACAAGTTAAAATACGATGAAGAGTTATATGTCAGAAAAAGTGTGGCCAATCATTTAAATGATTTCTCTAAAATGCATTCATTATTCGTACTAAAGTTATTAAAAGAATGGAATGCAAATTCTCCTACTGAGCATCGTGATAAAGTTCAATGGATAACAAAACATGCTTTAAGATCACTTATCAAAAAAGGAAATAAAGAGGCACTAGAATTAGTAAACGGAAAACTATCTAGAAAGTTAGAAGTGCAAGAATTTTGCATAAAAACAAAAAAAATTAAAATAGGCGAGAATTTAGAATTTAATTTAGTATTAAAAAATCCTACATTAAAATCAGAAAAATTTGTAATAGAGTATATCATCGGATTTAAACTAAAAACTGGTAAAATGGGCTACAAAACATTCAAAGGAACAACTGGAGTTTTAGCTTCAAAAGAAACTTGTACTTGGAGTAAGAAGCACTCATTTAGAATCATCACAACTCGATCATTTCACCCAGGTATTCATGAGGTTAAACTTCTTCTAAATGGTATAGAGACTGAATCTAAAAAATTTAATTTAATTTCCAAGTAATTGACTCGGGAAAAATATACCATTTGTTATCATAACAAATGAGTTCGTTTAACTTCACGATAAAATTTCTCGAAAGGGGATTTATCCGAAGGAGAACGACATGAAACAACTATTAGTTTTAGCTGTGGTTTCACTGTTAACCACAAGCACTTTTGCCCAAAAAGATCCTCTAGATTTTGATAATTTTGACTTTGGGGTTCCACGCGCAACTGATCTTCATAAAAAAGAACTATTATGGGGAACTTATTACTATCTACCTGAGCTAAAAAACAGTAATGGATCTTTTCCATTACACGACATGAAAGGCCAAGAGTTAGGTCCACAATTATCACATAGAGAGTGGTGTGATTCTGCCATGGAAGGTTCGGTTAGAGTCAGTTTTGATTCTGGTGACGTTCATGTCTATAACTATGCCGGTGTTACCAATGATAAGACGGTTGATTGCAAAAAGTTTTTTAAGCATGACGTAAGTCGAACAAAGTTTAGAATGGCAAATGGTCCCTGGGGAGATGGGGTGGATGATTTTATTTTATCACCAACCAGGACAGTGGCCACAGATCCTAAGGTTATTCCCCATGGAACTGTTCTCTATGTTCCAGCAGCCAGAGGAGCTGAAGTGATTATGCCAAATGGTAGAAAAATAATTCATGACGGATACTTCTTTGCAGGAGACAAGGGCGGAGCAATTAAAGGAAACCATATTGATGTTTATATTGGTACCTTTAAAAAAGCGCCATTTTTCCCTTGGATAAAAAGTCGGGAATCAGGAACATTTGAAGCCTATCGAGTGAAAGATCAGGCAATCATCGATCGATTAACGGAATTACATTTGTTACGATAAACAAAAAAGCCCCGAGAGGGGCTTTGTATTTGCTAAATTTAAATCTTTGCTAAGCTTTCTTTTATCCAAGGTAGGTAATACAAGGCATTTGTGTACACACCAACTTCATTGCAAAATGCGCTTCCTCTGCTTGTGACGCCAAATAGGTAGTACTCACCGTTTACCTCTAAGAATGCTGGGCCTCCGGAGTCTCCATTACATGTTCCAGACTTGGTTTCGTTTAATCGAATTTCGGTTTCTGTGAAACCAGAAATAGGAGCTGTGGTCATTCGTAACAGCCCGTCACCTGAAGAATTTACTTCAAAGCAAGTTCCATAGTTACCATTTTCGCCATCTTCCTCGCAAATAACTTCACCATATTCAATTGCTTCGTCTAATTTTTTATATTTTTTTGGGTTAATTTCTGTAGTTTCAATTTCAGATACGCCAAAACCTGCTAGCACAACTTCAGTGTTTCGCTTTAATAGATTCTCATCCGCCAAAAATTGAGCTGGCCGATAATCGGACGGAATTGATCCTTTAAATTTAATAAGTGCAATATCACCTGTATCAATTTCGGTTGTTTCATCGTTTGGATTCCATTTTGGGCCAAACATAACGGCAACAGCTTGCTTAACTTGTTCCTGGTATATATCTTGTTCTCTTGTATTTAATGATTCATCAACATTAGTAGAAAAAATGATTTTTAGATTTTTAGTAGAGTGTCCAACACAATGAGCGGCAGTCAACACAACGTTTGGTGCAATTAGGGTACCTGTACAAATATAATTATCTTTGATGTCATAGACACCCACGATACTTTTCTTTATGTTTGCCGTTTCTGAAACTACAGTGCCATTAATAATATATGAATTTTGTAACTTAAATATTTTTTGATTTTCATCTGTACTCTTGTTACTACAAGAGAGCAGCGACAAGGAGAGCATTCCAATATTAGAAATAAATAATATTTTTTTGATCACAAGGTATCTCCCGTTTCTATTTTTTATAAAGAGCGACGCTTAAATCAAATTCAGCTATATTTGGCAAATTAATATTTCATTTTATTAAAATTTTTAACTCTTAGAACTGTCAGGTTTTGTAAGGGCCACGAGAATCAGGGCAGCGAGCACTAAAAGACCACCAACAATTTGGGTAAGATAGAAATTTTCGCCAAGAAAAATAAGGGCGATGATAACGCCAAATAGGGGTTCGGTTGTACTTAAAATAGAGGTTTCAGTGGCGGTTAGTTTTTGTAGCCCTGCTAGAAATAAAGTCATGGCAAATAAAGAGCAAACTAAGGCCATCGAAAGAATAAACCAATAGTGTTGAACATAGAGCTCGATGGGGCGTTCGAAGTCTTGGAAGTGAATTAGCGATAAAACTAATCCTGCTCCTAGTTGTACATAAAAAGAACTTGCTGTAGCTTTTAAATGTGAGACAAATTTTCTTGAATAAAGAATATAGAGTGAATAGAAAAAAGCGGAACCGAATCCCAATAAAATTGAACTAATATTTTTGAAATCCCACTCAACTTTTAAGAGAAAATATAGTCCAATAATTGCTAAAAATAAAATCCCCCAAAGTTTTATACTAATTTTTTCTTTAAAAAAAAACGGTGACATGAAAGCCACCATAACGGGATAGGTGTACAGTAACAGAACTGTTAGTGAGGCAGAAATTCCACGAAGTGCATAGAAGAACATACTTGAAAATAGAGCATACCCAAAAATACCGAGCATCGTAGAAATTACTTTATCTTTTGTAGACATTCCTAGAAATGATCGATCGGTAAAAAATAAGAAGAAACCTAAAATTATAGCGGCAGTAGAGTAACGAAGTGCTAGAAGCTCTCCAGGCATAATGCCAATCTTTAATCCAGTTTTTCCAAAATAGCCTAAAAATGCAAAGCATATTCCTGATGTTATAACTTGAATATATCCAATTTTTTTATTCATATTATTTTTTGATATAAGCGCAATGGTTAGGTTTTGGTCCTATTTTAGGATGATTTCTACAGGTCGAAAAACGGTTTTCATAGATTGAGCAACGGCCATTTTCGAGAAGAAAAAAACAACTTAAGTCTTTTTTTTGATGCAGAGTAAATTTTTTAGTACTCGGAGTATAGCGTTTTACAAATTTAAGTTTAAGCGCTTCTTTTATTTGATCTTTGTCATCTAGATCTTTATAGAATGGATCGAGAAAACCTTGGAGATATAAATCTTCTAAAGGAATTTCAACTGGCATATAACAACATGACCCGATACATGAATCACATAGATTTTTTTCAAACTTTCGCCATTGGCGAAGTTCATATAGCATCTGATTTAAGTGGCGCAGTTGTTTGGTATCAAGCATTACTCAAACATATAATCAAAGTGTTTTATTGTCGATGACAAACCGATATTTCACATCACTTTTAAGCATGCGCTCATATGCTGTATTGATATCATTTATATTGATAAGTTCTATTTCTGAGACGATATTGTGTTTACCGCAAAAATCGAGCATTTCCTGTGTTTCTTTAATGCCTCCAATAAGTGAACCAG
>CAYWBR010000006.1:0-4641 GCA_964456675.1 uncultured Bacteriovorax sp.
ACTTTTTTGATCAAGAATCCAAGAATCCATAGATGCTGATTAAAAATTGATACCTACAAAGTACATATCTTTATTACTGGCAAAATTCTTCGCGGAATTTTGTCTGATGCTCGATTGCTTCCATTTCTAAAAAATCATCATTTAAATCATATTTTTGATATTTAGATTGAACATAATGAACAAATTCATGGGCAAGGGAATCATCCATGCATCTTTTTGTACGGTGATAATATTCAGCATCGTCTAGGAGGTAAATTTCATTATTTTTAACTGAATAAGCGTTGGTGAATATTTTAGGTCTTTGTCCCCATTGTGCTTCAATTGCATCTTGAAACTGTTCTAGTGGCGTTTTACTTTCCATAAAAATTTGGGGCATAGGAATGCTGGAGTTTATTTCTTTATTTTTATATTCCAAAATTTTTTGAAAAATATAATCCGGAGAGTATTTTAAAACAGCAACTTTGGTTGGTTTTTTGGCCCAGCTATTTGGATTGATGACAAAAGTAAAGACAAAGAGGATAAAAATTTTCATGTCAACAAGCTAGCAAGAAGAAATCCACTTTGAAAGTGGATTTCTCTTACAGATTATGACATCGAAATTCATTTATTTAGACTTATGAGTGAATGTACCATCCCAATCATTTCCTGGGTGGTTTATAATGAATTCTTCTGTGATATGTAGCATACGTTCAAAGGTAGGATCTTCTGGAAATTTTTTGTGAAGGTCTTGGAAAATTGATTTTGCTTTATCAAATTCCATTTTTAAATAAGCCTGAAATCCTTCTTCGTAATTTACCAAATCCTCTGTTGCATTGTAGAGCACGTGACTTGGATGGAGAATTTCGTAAATAGTTACGGCATTCTCTTTGCCCTTTACTCGTACTTTGTCTAGAGTCCTAAAAACAAATTCTGAAATCTTTTCTTTTGGAATACTTTTTATTGTATATTCTGAAACGTTAAGTTGAACGCCATAGTATTTACATAAAGACTCAAGTCGAGCGCCCAAGTTCATATTGTCCCCGAGTGCAGTATAAGAAAAAATTTGGTTTGATCCCATGTTTCCAACGGAACATTCACCAGTGTTTAAACCAATACCATGTTTAAATTTAGGATAGCCTAGTTTTTCAAATTCACTGTTTATTGCCGGTAGTTTTTCTATCATTTGAATAGCGCCCTTAACTGCCCAGTAGGCATTATCAGGTAAATCAACCGGAGCTCCCCAATAGGCGACCATGGCATCCCCAATGTATTTATCCAGTGTTCCTTGGTATTCAAACAGAGTATCTGTCATCATGGTCATATATAAGTTAAGAGCGTGAGAGAGTTGTTCTGGTGTTAGCTTTTCCGAAATTGTGGTGAAATCTCTTACATCAGAAAAGAATACGGTGATTACCTTTTTCTCGCCACCAAGTTTTAATTTTTGTGGATTTTTAAGTAAGTCATTCACAATTGATGGTGCCAAATAACGAGAAAATGTACCTTTGATTTTTTGCTTTTCTTTGTTGGTTTGATAGAAGTGAATGAATGTAGACCACGAATAGCATCCAAGAACTGAGAACATCGAAAAAAATAATTTATTATCATAGCCATTTGGTATGAAATAGTAGCTATCCAATAAAAACATACTAGCTAGAATTCCATTTACAAATATAAAATCAATTAAGGCGTCGTTAAAAAGCATAACAGCAATCATCAACGCGGTACCAATGATCATCATGGCCCAAGTTATATAATTTGATTTTTCAGCATTTATGAAATAGCGCCCTTCAAGAAGCATGTTTGTCATGTTCATGTGATAGAAGACTCCTGGAAGCATTTGATCTATCGGTGTATTTCTAAAGTCGTGCGCACCGAAGGCAGTTGATCCAATGAAGACGATATTGTTTTTTAAGATTTGATGCATTTTAGGATCGTTGTCTTCGCTGGCCAATATATCTTTAATACTTAATATTGGAAAGTTTGGCATTCCTCCAAACCAGCGTATTTTTGTTTCACCTAGAGAGTTGACATCTAAATTACCTCTTTTGGTGCTTAGAAATGCTTTGTCCTCAGTTTCAATTCTTAATTCAGGTCGATCTTCGGAGTAGAGCTGGTAGGCCAAAAGCGAGAATGAGGGTAAGTAGATTTTATTAACGTTGGCAACAAGTTGGTAGTGTCTAAATATACCATCTTGGTCATGTCTTGCTTCAATATGTGCTAAGTCTGCTTCTGTTTCAGTGAATTCATTTAATGGAAATACTTTTTTTTCTACAATATTTTCTTGTAAATGTGCACCACTATTAGATTTCATGGTCATTGAAAGAAAATACAGAGCATCAGGTGGATCATTAAAATATTCAGATTGAACTTTTGAAATGAGTTTTTCTTTGTCCAATTGATTTTTAAGTTTATGGGCATTAGATTCTAATTCATGTTCAAGTTTAAATTCAAGGTAATCCTTACTGCCAATAGAGTATGGTAGTATAATTTTGTTACCAGGTTTCTTCTGAAATTCTTTTATTTGATTGGCCAACAGTAAATCATTTGATTGCTCGCCTTTACATGCCAGTTCTGGTTCAGAGAAAAAAACGTCGAATGCTACGACTTTTGCACCAAAGTTATCAAGCTTTTTTATTAAATTTGCCATTCGAAATCTAGGCCACGGCCAACGTCCAATTTCACTTAAAGATTCATTGTCGATTGCCGCCAAGACAATTCGTTTGTCTTGAGCATTTTCAGAAGGAAGGGTTAATTTCATTCGCAAATCAAAAAAGCGATCTTCAAAAAAAGATGCATAAGTTGTGATAAAGCTAGAGTTGGGATCAAAGGTATCAATTTCTCTTAAGTAAAATGCTTGGAAAATACTAACGGTTGAAAAAGTAATGATCAAAAAGATCCCAATATATTGGATCCAACGAAAGATCATGTTACGTTCCTTGTAAAAATTATAAAATTAAAAACTATATTTAACTTCAGTTGTAAATACACTCTTTGTGTAATTATATGTATCACTTTTAGAAGAGTTTTTTGTGTATTCGTAGTTGAAGCCTACTTTTAAGTTGTCATTTAGATCGCGACTTATATCAATTGATGGCGAATAGGTTTTTTCAATACCGCGCGACGCTTTTTGCTCTTTAGTGTCAAGAAAGGTTGACGAGAGTGCTAAGCCCAAAGTGTACTGTGGCATTATTTCAGGAATAAGATAATCAAATCGATAGAGATATGAATCAGTGCTATTTGATGTTGAATTGAAATTATCAACGGCATCATACGAAAATAAAAAAATGATTAGATGTTTATTGGCGGTAAACCAAGTTTGATCGATTGATAGATTAAATGTTTTAGAGTTAAGGGTATCTAAATACGCTTTATAATCTTTGAATTTTATCTTAAAAGTAGTGTCACCTACACCAAAGTATCGAAATTTTTCTCCGAAGATAAACGTTTGTGACGTTGCATACTTAGTCCGTTTTTTTTCTTGTAATTTATCTCTTGCCGTATAAGTATTTTCAAATTCAAAAATAAAACTTGCAGGTTTGTTTAAGAAAACGTGTTCAGTTTTAGTCTTAAATGCATAATTAATCAGATAAGAATTATTTTGATAGACCGTCGCATTCTTCGAATCAGTGTATTGGTTAAAAGTAAATCTAATGTCTGGAGATAGTATAAATCGTTTTTTTAGAACGAAATCTTTTCTTGCGTACGCTTCAGTTTCAAAAATATATGATTCTTTTTTTGACTGTAAGACAGAAGTTTGGTCATTTGCTAGAGTAACATTATTATCAAACTTTAATTTTTGTCCAATTGTTAAACTGTGGCGTTTAGCTGAAATTTTCCTTCCATTCACCATGGTGTTTGGGTCTAGTTTGAATTCGTTTAAGACTTCTTGAATTCTGTTTTGAATATCGGGGGCTACCATTGTGGTTGTTTCTGTTTCATAGGCTTGACGTAGCAATGGTATAACGTAGCGTTCTGCAATGGCTTCGGTATTTTTTTTATTTCTGGCCATAGAAAGCAGAGTTTCTGCTAATTGAAATCGTGCAATCTGAACGATTTTATCATCGTTACTTTTATTTTTTATTATTTGAGTAAACGCATTTTTTGATTTTTCATACTCTTCTAGTGATTGAGATATATGACCAATGTAGTAGAGCGAGTTGGCAGTGTTGAATTTTACTTTTACTGAATTTTCAAATGATTCACGACTTTTTTTGAGTTCATTAGCTGCGTAGTAAGCTTGGCCTAGTTCATAATCGATATCATTGGCATCATTGCCCATTTTTTTTGCATTTTCAAATTCATTGATGGCTTTGTCAAACTCTTGCAATCTTGCATATGTCAGGGCCAGCAGATAATTTTTTGAACTTTTTTTAGATTCATCAAAATTAATTTTTTCAATAATTTTTTGTGCTTCAGAATATTTAGAACCTTTAAACGCCCGATAGAAATCTTCAAGAGTTTCTGCCGTTATGTTATTTGCGCTAAATGCTAACAACGAAAATGAAAAAGTTTTAAGTGCTTTTTTAAAATAGGTCATGACTTTCCCTTCCTTGGGATTGCAAAAAAACAAGAAACTTCAGTTTCTTGTTTTTCATAGATGTTTGCTCTAAATTAATTATACTTATAGAGCGTTAAAAATAAAGCGAACTGTTGAATTAGGGT
>CAYWBR010000006.1:4651-59588 GCA_964456675.1 uncultured Bacteriovorax sp.
ATACTAAATTTTAAATTTCCAGATTTAAGTAAATCTTTTTTCATTTCCCTTCCTTGGGAGACATAAAAAAGCCTAAGAATAACTCTTAGGCTTTGAGGTGTAACTCTATAAATTAATTATACTTATTGTGCGTTAAAAATAAAGCGAACTTTTGAATTAGGGTTAGTCTGGCCAGTTTCATTTGCCTGATTAATTGTGTTGGTTATGTCTTGGATTTTCTGATTGGCCAGATCTTGCAATTTTGCATCAAAATTAGGTGGCGGTAAAACTCCAGGACTAAGAGTGCTTCCAGGTAAGTTGAGTGTAATTGTTGGAGGTAAAAAAGTGGGTATGATACTCAAGCCACCTACGGGAACTCCGTTAGTATTGGGACCAATAGAAGCGGGAGAGCGAGAGGTTGTCGCCGTAAGTTTTGTAGGATCATTTGTGGCAACAAATTTTCCCTCGTCGGTAAGTTTTATACCCTCTGGCGTTCGATAGCTTCCTGTTAGAGGATCAATTTTTCCAAAGTTTTGCGGTAGAATAAATGTTTGAGTGTTGCTATCAAATTGAGCATTTGCTGGTGGAGGGATTACATTGACCGTTTTTAGGTCAATTACTGAACCTGCAGGGAATTTGATGGCCCCAGTATCGGCATTATAGAATCCTGTAGCCTGGCCAATATTTTTTGGTGCTTCTTTTTGAATTTCGATAGCAACTTTTTCAATTGCATCTTTTTGATCGCTAGCTTTAACAACTTGCTTTTCAAATTCTTTGTTATTGTTGCTGAATACAGTAGAGTCAGCACCCGGAGGAATAGGGGATTTAAAGTTTTTTACTTCCGTTGGAGGATCTTTTTTATTGCTCTCTGGTTTTTGCTCATTTTGATTAGCACCATTTTTTAAACTTTCGAGTTGATTTGGTGAAAGTAAAGTCGGCACAAGTGCTCGGTCTGAAATTTGAGTGACGGCAGAAAATTGTCCTTCTTTTACTAGTACTGCTTTTTCGCTAGAGACGGCGCGCTCCAGTGTATCTTGATTGAAGCTTCTTTCTCTAAATTCTTTTTCTATCCCGGCCATGGCCACAGCACCTTCAAATGTGATTAACGAAGTGTTTCCATTGATTTCGTTGAAATTGACTTGAAAATCGGTACCACGAATACCCATAGCAGCAGACTTAGTTTTTATATAAAGTTTTGATTTACTTTTATCATCCATTTGCATGTAATCTTTAGTTACTTTTGATCTAAGTTCACCTTTAACTAAACTAATTATCCCAGCTTCTTTTTTAGGAAATGACGTAATGATCATTTCTGATTTAGGGTTTAGAGTCATTTCAGATTTATCGATAAATAAAAGTTTTACAAAGCTGCGGTCTTGAGTAATTAGTTTAGCACCTTCAGGTATCCACTCATCAAGGATAACAGATTTTTTAGTACCATCCTTTAAAAGAGCTTCAGCTTTTCCTTTAAGGATGATAATTTTGGCAACGCCTTTTTCGTTTGCAAAAGCATTGCTTAAAGCAAAAAACTCAACAAGTATGACAAAAATAAAGATGGTCACCGTTTGTATTCTCATATGCCAATTCTCACTTTAATAAAAAGTTAGATCTATCTATAACCTCTTCGTCATTATACGCCCTGGCCTAAATAAATTAATAAGTACTGGATTTTTTAATTTACCCGATTTATTGGTTTAGAAAGTTGACCTATTTAGTGGGCAAAAAAAGAGGTTTCAGAAAAGAACGACTCCAAGCCTTAGGAAAAAGAAGGAACCTTGAAAATCTCGTGCTTTACGCGAGGAGAGTGTTTGGACTTCTTTATAGTCACTTGCATCGATAAGTGAGACTTTATAACTTGCCATAAAGCTGTAGCCAAATTCAATAAATGTGGGGTGCATTTCTTTGAATGTAAGGATTTCTTCAACTCCAATAAAAAGTCCTGCACCAAAATTTTCAAAGCTTATTCTTTTTTTAGTACTAAAATTTGATCCATTATTTACGTTCTTAATAACCAATGTATTTAAACTCCAACTTGGACCGCCGCCGAAATAAGGATTCCATGCTTTTAGTTTCCACGTAAGATTATATTTTAAGTAGGGAGAGACGGTGACAATTCGATAGTGGCCATCACCAATGACAAGATTTGAACTATTATTAGAGTTGTTAGGGTCATTGAATTTTACACGCTCTGCTTTTCCATAGCCAATATCAGATAAGATGCCTAATTCAAATGGATAATTTCTATGCCCGAAACGAGTAGTGAGTCCAAAGGCAGGAATCTTTGTTTCGTCTTCAATTTCATCTTCATTTTTTTCTTTTTGTTCTAAGTATTTTGATTTAACAGACCCTACCGAAAAGCCAAAACCCGCTGAAAGAAATAAAGAGTCATCAAAAGCAAATATGAGTTTGGTATAAATCAATAGAGTTAGAAAAATTATCAATTTCATTAAAAACTCACCATTGTTTGCAGCGATAAACCATCAATGGTGGAGCCGCTAGAATTAACAGTGGGGGCGATAATTGTTTTTCCTTCGTAAATTGGGAGGAGTGTGGCCGGATTAATTAAATGACCAAAAAACATAGATAGGGGATGTCCGGTGTTTAATAGATACATTGAAAAGTTTTCAATGCTTAAACCCAAGATAGATCCTAGTACAGGAGTCTGGTATAAGTCTTGAACCGAAGCAGGTTCAGTAAAAATCTCAATAGTGAATTCAAACAATAATGAAGTTATAAAAGCCATTTTAAAGGCTTCAACGCGAGCATATCCATCGGCCCTATAGAATAGATATAGCTGTGAGCCTGAAATGGGATGGACAAACCAGTTCCAAAAAGGTTCATCTTTATCAAAAACTAGTTTTCCAAAATTATTGCCATAAGTATCAAATCCTCCATTACCTTTAAGAATTTTTGGTTGAGTAATTGGATAGAATGCCCATCCTAGACCATAGAGTAGCCCTTGGTTTTTGATGTCTTCTAATAAAGAATGATCTCGGTCTTTGTATGCATACAAATAATTTGCCTTGCGTTTTTTTGTGTCGGGATCAGGTTGGGGTTCTTTAAAAATGCTGTCTAAGTACGCGCCTTGAAATGACGAATCCTGTGGGGTGTTTTTAATTGAATTGGCGTATATATTATTACTAACATCATTGGCAAAAACGATACGACTACTAATGATTATCAGAACAAAAATATGGAGAATTATTTTTACATAACTAGGCATAAAAAAAGCCGTTTCGTCAATTGACTGTATTTTTATATTTTTTATCTAATTAACATAATCACTTCTGGATGGGTACAAAAAGAAATTGAAAGCATGAATTTTTTACAATGAAATATCTGCTATTTTCTTTTGTCATTCTTAAGTTTCTTAGTTACTTTTATGGACCGATGACATAGTGGTTACAGAAAATAAAGTTAACAGGAAATGAACGAATGGTGCTATCAAGCGGTTATACAACAGAGTCTTTGGAGAAAAGTAAAAATGAATTTTACCTGCATGTATTAGATTTACAGCAAGCAATTACCAATGAATTATTACGTATAGATCCAAATATAAAAATCACTGAAGATAATTGGCAAAGAAATGATTTTTTGGGGCAACCCGGAGGTGGGGGGCGAACTCGTGCATTTGAAGGGAGTGTCTTTGAAAATGCTGGCGTTAATGTAAGTCAGGTTTTCGGTAGTATTGACCCAAGTTTTGCCAAGACACTTGGAGCTGCAGAATCAACTATGTGGGCCAGTGGCATATCTCTTATTATTCATCCGCTAAATCCAAAAGTGCCAACAGTTCACGCAAATTTTCGATTTATCTGTACTGGGCAAAAAATTTGGTTTGGTGGAGGAGCCGATTTAACGCCATATTATCCCCATACTGAAGATTTTCGCTATTTTCATGGGGTTTGGAAGGATACTTTGGCCAGTTATAATTGTTATGAACAAATGAAAAAAAATTGTGATGAGTACTTTGTTAACTATCATCGCAATAATGAAATGCGTGGCATTGGCGGATTCTTTTTTGATCATTATAACTCAAATGATCTAAATGCAGATATGATATTTGTAAAAGAAATATCGAAATCATTCATTAGATCTTATTTTCCAATTGTGGACAAAAGAAAAGATGAATTGTTTTCACCAGATGATGTTGATTTTCAATTGCACCGACATGGGCGCTATGTTGAATTTAACTTATTACATGACCGCGGAACAATGTTTGGCTTAAAGACCAATGGGAGAACCGATTCAATTTTAATATCGCTTCCCAAGCGCTGTAATTTTACCTATCAATACCAACCTAAAGCAAATTCCCCCCATCAGGAGATGTTGCAATACTATTACCCCAAAGAGTGGGCTTAAATGAGCAATTTATTTTTTCTATTTGTGACAACTTGTATTTGGGGGTTTGGTTTTATTGCTACTAAATGGACATTTGCGAGCTTTGATGGCTATTGGTCACATACGCTTCGATTTTTAATGGCAGGTTTTTTTTCACTTCCATTTTTACTTTATAAAAACAGTTTCAAAAAAAAGAGTTTATTATTAAAAAGCTATATTGCCTCTTGGTGGCTTTTTGGTGCACTTTTTTTTCAAACTATTGGCTTATACGAAACAACCGTTGCCAAAAGTGGCTTTATAACAACTCTTTACGCTTTGTTTACACCTTTATTTTTAATGATTTTTTTTAAGAAAAAATTTCATCCATTTTATTGGGCATTGGTCTTGCTCTCTATTATTGGCATTGCCCTATTGTGCAATTTGCGAGTGGATGATTTTAACCGCGGTGATTTTTGGACTCTTTTATGTGCAATGGCAGGAGCTGGGCATATTCTTTATGTTGAAAAGGTTGCGGGGGAAATTGAAAATGCAGTCGAATTTAATTTTTTGCAAAGTTTATTTATGGGCCTAAATTCTCTGGTGATTGTTTATACACTTAAGGGTGGGGTCGACTTGTCAGCACTTTTTGGCCTAAACAATTTGTTTAAACCTTCTGCTCTTACTGGACTTTTGTATTTAAGTTTACTGTCGTCAATGGTGGCATTTTCCTTACAGATCGTTGCTCAAAAAAGAATTCCCAGCCATATTGTAAGTTTAATATTTTTATTAGAATCACCAATTGCAGCGTTTTTTGGGTATGTAGTTTTAAATGAGACTTTAAATACGATGAATCTTATTGGAGCTATATTGATATTGGTATCTGTAGCTTTTATTCCTTTGATTGGTAAATCAAATGGCCCTAATTAATATGAACATCATTAGGGCCGTAGAAAAAATTATTTATGATATTTGTTATACATAGTTTTAAGTTTTGTCTTTACTTGGCCTTTCATATCTAATAGTAGAAGAATACCATCGTTAGCACCGTTTTCATCTCTACCAATTAATGAAATTGTTCCAGCTTTTTTATCACCAACATAATATCTAAAGCTAGCAATCGCACCATCAACGCCAACTTTTGCAGGGACAAATAATCCAAAGACGTCTTTGCCTGCATATACAGTCATGTTGTTAAATTTTTCAATTGAAAAAGCAACTGCCGGAAGTGCTCCGCTTGCAACACCAGGTAGGTTTCTTCCTCCTGGAAGTTTTTGTGGGTCTAGTGTTTCTAGGTTACCATCAATTAAATCTTTTACTCCAATTGAAACAGTCATCAAGGTTCCAGCAGATTGAAGATCTGGAGAAATTTCTAAGTACGAATATTTGTATTTGGGAATAACGTATCTTAGTCCACCATCTAATTGCATATTTTCGAACACCATCGAAATTAGTACATTGTCTTGGGAAAGAGTGATTGTAGGACCTTTCACACCCTCAATTTGAATATTAGATGTATTTTCTTTTCCACAGCCGACTAGAGCGGCCAAAGATAGTGCACACATCATAACAGAAATTCTTTTCATTAATCGAAACATAGAGTTCTCCTGTTGATTGTTCGTGATTCAATTATGTTGAATAATAGTGATTCACTATCGGGCCTTTATAAGAAAAGTTTAGAATTAATTCATGAAAAAACTTATCCGAGTTTGCCGCTCGGATAAGTTAAAATAGGAAAAGAAATGGAATTAATAAATGATATTGCGTGTAGTTGGAGGTATGGCAAAAGACATTTAGTGTTTGCGTTCATCAAAGATATTTTTTATGGCAGAAAAAAGCTCCTCGTCTGAGAGCTCGACCAATTCAGGCCGCTTTAGTTTTTCATCCACAATGATTTTCTCTATTCTGGCAATAATTGAAAGGAGAAAGCCGCAATCTCTGATAACCATAAACACCTCATGAGTTTTATTGTAGGATAAAAAGTTTGACTAGTCAAACTAAATAAATAGATTAATTAAATAATGGTTTATCTGTAGATACAAATAAGTTAAAAGGCTGAAATTACATTTCAGGTGCTATGTAAACTTCAATGTCTGGATTAAATTCATCGCGAAGAATTGCTTTAATTGCTTCAAGGGTTCCTGTGGCCGAAGATGGACATGTCCCACAAGCTCCTTGGTATTTAATCATAAGAATATTGTCATTATAGGAGAGAGTTTGGATGTCCCCACCGTCTGCCTGAAGACCAAAACGAACAGTTCGGTCTATGATTGCCTCTATTTGTTGCAGCTCAGGAGATAGGTTTTCTCTTCTTTCTTTTTCTGGGTCAGGATCAAAGTAATCAGGGTTGTGAAGGGGCACTTCTTCTTTTAATACTTTTGCCACATTCGTTTCAACGCTTGACCAATCTTCAAAGGAAAATTTAGTAATAGTAATTACATTTTCAAAAAAGTGTAGTTGATCAATTCCACGAATATCAAACAATCTTATGGCAAGCTTATTTTCATTGCATTCGCTTGGCGTTTTATAGGTAGAGTTCCCTTCATTTTTGACAGGAACGTTAAGAATAAATTTTAAGGCATTGGGATTTGGTGTGGGTTGAATATCAAATTCAATTTCAATATTTTTATCTGTGTTCATAACGAATTCTCCACGTCGCTTTATTTTAATAAAATAATGGCCTTCTCAAGGGCCGTGATGAAATGATCTATTTCTTCTTTGGTGTTATAAAAAGCAAAAGAAGCTCTACCGGTTGCGGGAATAGAGTAGAAACTCATAAGAGGTTGGGTACAGTGATGCCCTGTTCGAATAGCAACCCCTTGTTGATCAAGGAGAGTTCCGTAATCTTGAGGGTGCAGTCCATCAACAACAAATGACAGCACTGCTGATTTATTTTTTGCTTTTCCAATAATTCTTACACCTGGAATATTTGCTAATTTGCTTTCAGCATATTTTAAAAGTGCGTCTTCTCGCTTTTTTATTTTTGTTAAGCCTATCTCATTAAGTAGGTTGATACTTTCAATAAAGGCGATACCTTCTGCAATGGGAGGAGTTCCAGCTTCCAGGCGATTTGGAAGATCGTGATAGGTAGTTTTTTCAAAAGTTACTTTATCGATCATTGCCCCTCCACCTTGATATGGAGGTAGTTCTTTTAAGCGATTTTCTTTGCCGTACAAAAAACCTAAACCAGTAGGACCAAATACCTTATGAGCAGAGAATACATAATAATCGCAGTCGAAATCTATCACATCAACTTTAGCGTGTGCCACTGCTTGAGCACCATCGATTAAAATCTGGGCATTCGGTCTATATTCTCTAAGATACTTTATCATTTCCTTAATGGGATTAACTGTACCAAGCGTATTGGAAATATGAGTGATCGAAACAAAGCGAATATTTTCCTGTTGGATGAGGCGCAGATATTCTTCAATTATTATTTCACCGTCCTCATTAATAGGAATGACTTTTAATGTAGCGTTCTTTTTTTCTGCAATTATTTGCCATGGAACGATATTAGAATGATGTTCCATTTGAGACACCAAAATAACATCGCCTTTTTGAAGCTGGCTTTCTCCAAAAGTAGCTGCAACTAAATTAATACTTTCAGTAGTGCCTTTTGTAATAATTATTTCATGAGAAAATTTTGCATTTAAGAGTTCTTGTACTTTTATTCGTGTTTCTTCATATTTTCTGGTTCCAGTTTCAGAAAGATAATGAATTCCTCGATGAATATTGGCCACTTCAAAGCTTAGATGGTTAGTTATAGCTTCAATCATTTTTTTAGGCTTTAAGGTCGTGGCTCCATTATCAAAATAGACCAGGTCTCTACCCCTAACTTTGGTTTTTAGTTGGGGAAATTGATTTCGCCAGTTGATTACTTCATCGGTGGTTTCTATCATAAAAAACTCTTGATTAGCTATTTTCGTTAAGTAATTTAAAGTCCATTGTCTGTAATTCTTTAACGAGCATTGTATTAATAATTTCTTTAATTATCGTATTTTGTATTTTGTAAATTATTTCAAATAAAAAACCATGGGCCAATAATGTTCTGGCCCGCTCTTTTGTTAAGCCTCTACTTTCTAAATAGAATTCTTCTTCTTTCGACAATTGTCCAATGGTTGCCCCGTGAGAGCACTTCACATCATCCGCATTTACCTCCAATTGAGGTCTTGTATCAATATGCGCTTTTTTAGATAGTAGTAGGTTGTTGTTTAACTGTGATGAACTAATTTGTTGCGCATCCTTTAAGACGGAAATTTTACCAGTGAATACGCCATGCCCATTTTCCGCTAAAACATTTTTAACTATTTGTTCAGAATAGGTATGATGAACAGCATGAGTTGTTTTTGTAAATACATCGCCATGTTCTTCTTTTTTTAAAATAGAAGCCCCGAAATGATTTTGAGTTGCCCCTGGAGATAAAAGAACTGAATCAATACTTTCCCTAGACATTTGAGTCCCTAGATCAAGTGTAAATAACTGAAGGCATGCGTCTTTATGAATACTATTTAATGTCTCTGCGATGTGAGTTGCTTTTTTTGCCTGGTGTGAAACTTTAATCCATTCAATATTTGCACCATCTAAAACATTAATTTCGGTAACTCCAACCGTTGTGTACTGATATAATTCGCGATTGCTGGAAGTAAAAACTTCGAGCACACTACCTTTAGTAAAAGCCTCTGCTTCAAAAGATAAATGGGGTGCCACTATGCGGTTTAGGGCATTTTCATCAAATAGATGAACAATCGCTAAAGGCTTATTGAGTTCTGTGTTTTTCTTTAAAGAGACTTTATAAGATCTTAATGCCAGAAGGGAGTTGAGGGCATCAAAAGCATCGTAGAACTCATCTTTATTGTTTCGAAAAACTGTCAGAGGGGCATTTTCTAAAATACTTATCCCTTCACTAAGTTTAGATAGACTTTGATTTAAAATTCCGTTTACAAAAATTAATTGGTAACAATCTACCATTTCCAAAAATTGCGGTGTTTTTAAGACCATGTCACTTTTATGTTCAAATGGTCTAAATGCCATATTTTTTTGTATTTGAGTATACAGCCAATCCTCATTTTTTTTATTTGGTAGTCCAATTTTTTCAAGTAATGACAACGCTGAACTTTTGCGTTCATTATTTTCGGCGAAAAATTCAGGCGACCTATTGTTTAAGGTTTTTATGTTTTTTAAAATTTCCGGAAGAATTAAAACTTCACTCATATATTGTCCTAATCTAAAATTATAAATCCTTAATTAACCAGTCGTAGCCTTTTTCTTCTAGCTCTAGCGCCAGTTCTTTACCTCCTGACTTGATAATTTTTCCTTGGTAAAGCACGTGTACGTGGTCGGGAACGATATAATCTAAGAGTCTTTGATAGTGGGTTACTAGTACTGTGGCCGTAAATCTGGACTTCAGTGCATTCACACCTTTCGCTACTATTTTTAAGGCGTCGATATCTAGACCGGAATCAGTTTCGTCTAATAATGAAAGTCGTGGTGATAAAACTGCCATTTGCAAGATTTCGTTTTTCTTTTTTTCACCACCTGAAAATCCAGTGTTAACCGGACGATCTAAAAATTGTTCGTTCATTTCAAGCAGCTCGAGCTTGGGTTTTAAAAAAGCACGAAATTCTTCTTCACTCATTTCGTTGGCACCATTATGGCGACATACTTCATTGAATGATTCATGTAAAAAAGTAAAATTTGTTACTCCTGGTATTTCTACAGGATATTGAAACCCTAAGAATATTCCTGATTTTGCTCGCTCATCAGCCTCTAGTTCAAAGAGATTACGGTTTTTACCATTTATTTTGAAAGTAATTTCTCCACTTGTAACTTCAAAGGAAGGGTGGCCGGCTATTACTTTTGAAAGTGTACTTTTTCCAGATCCATTGGGTCCCATAATGGCATGAACTTCTCCGGCTTTCACGGATAAATTAATACCTCTTAAAATTTCTTTATCCTCTCCATTTACAACTACTTTAGCGTGGAGATCTTTAATTTCAATCATAACAATTCCTTCTTATATTAAAAAATTATCCAATACTGTTTTCTAGTTTCATTTCAATTAGCTTTACTGCTTCTACGGAAAATTCAAGAGGAAGCTCCTTGAATACATCTTTGCAAAATCCATTAACAATCATTGATATACACTTTTCTTCAGAAAACCCACGGGATTGCAAATAAAAAAGTTGTTCTTCTGAAATTTTAGAAGTCGATGCTTCATGCTCGAGAGTTGCAGTATTGTTTTTTACGTCGATATAGGGGTACGTGTTGGCTTTTGCCAAATCCCCAATTAGCATAGAGTCGCACTGAGAGTAATTTCTGGCATTAGCTGCTGATGGCATAATTTTAACTAAACCGCGATAGTTATTTTCTGAACGTTCTGCTGAAATACCTTTTGAGATAATGGTGGATTTTGTATTTTTCCCAATGTGAACCATTTTTGTTCCAGTATCTGCTTGCATAAAATGGTTGGTTAATGCCACGGAGTAAAATGCCCCCTCTGAATTATCTCCAATTAAATTACATGAAGGATACTTCCAAGTAATTGCTGAACCAGCTTCTACTTGAGTCCAAGAGATTTTTGAATTTTTTCCTAAGCAGTTACCACGTTTCGTAACGAAGTTGTAAATACCACCTTTACCTTCTTTGTCTCCGGCATACCAGTTTTGAACTGTTGAATATTTTATTTCAGCATTATCCATTGCGATTAGTTCTACGATCGCAGCATGTAGTTGGTTTTCATCTCTTTGAGGGGCCGTACAACCTTCAAGATAATTAACAAAAGACCCTTCTTCAGCAATGATAAGTGTTCGTTCAAATTGACCAGTCTCTTTGGCATTTATTCTAAAATAAGTTGATAAATCCAACGGACAACGAACGCCTTTCGGAATAAATACAAATGAGCCATCTGAAAATACCGCGGCATTCAATGCTGCAAAAAAGTTATCAGAGTGAGGGACAACCGTGCCAAGATATTTTTTGACAAGTTCTGGGTACTCTTTAACAGCTTCCGATATTGAGCAAAATATGACTCCAACTTTTTCCAATTCTTCGCGATGGGTAGTGGCCACAGAGACAGAATCAAAAACCGCATCCACGGCCACTCCTGAAATTCTTTTTTGTTCATTAAGCGGAATTCCAAGCTTTTCAAATGTCGCTAAGAGATCTGGATCTATTTCATCGAGACTTTTTACAGCATCTTTTTTCTTTGGGGCAGCATAATAATATAGGTCTTGGTAGTCTACTTCAGGAAACGAAAGCTTTGCCCATTTTGGGGAGCTCATTGTGAGCCAGTGTCGATAGGCTTTTAGGCGAAATTCTAAAAGCCATTCCGGTTCATTTTTTTTCTTTGATATTAGACGAATAATGTCTTCGTTTAATCCCTTCGGAAATTCTTCCGTCTCAATATCAGTATAAAATCCGTATTTATAATCAGAGTTTAAGATATCTTCTGAACTCATAGTGCCTCACTCGATATTTTTTTATTATCAATTTCAGGATCAGCTGATGAACAATGGTCATCACCTGCAAGATTGAACTCCGTTCCATTTAGTAATTCTTCAAGGGAAAGAGTGTCCAAGAATTGGCTTAGTTTTTTGTTCAGTTGCTCGACGGGGGTGATGATATTGCATTTACTAAACAGTTCACACATGCCTTTATGAGACTGGCAAACGCGCAAAAGTTCGTCGCGACCTTCAATCATGCGAACTAATTCAATATAAGAAATATTTGATAAATTCTTATTTAAGTAGTATCCGCCCTTGATGCCTTTAACTGATTTTAATAAGTCATGGGCATTCATTATTTGCATAACTTTTGCCATCGTATCAAACGGAGTTCCGTATTGATCGCAAATTTCGCGGGCCGAAATAAGGGGGGGATCAGATTTTTCATTTTCATTGAGAAAAGCATTGTGATCGGCCAAATGTTTAAGCGCCATCAGGGCGTACTCGACCTTCTTATTGATTTTTAACATAAATCAACACCCGTATTTTAATAGTTTCAATGTTTTGACATCTATATACCGCAATATAGGTTAAAAATATACCTATTTTTAATTATTGTCTCTCAAAATACACTAAAAAATAACGTATTTTAAAAAGTTCAACATTATTAAATAGTTGGGTGCCAGGCACACTTAAGGTTTTCTGGATTTTTGCCGAAAAAGCGACATGAAATTAAGTGTTCGCATAACTTCCTTATTTTTTCTAGCTAATTTGGTATTGCCCAGTGTGAGGGCAAGTGATGTGTGCCAGGCCATCGAAAAATCCATAATTCAAGGTCTAGATAAAGCTAGTGAAGAAGTTGTTTCAAGAAGAGAAATATTATCTAGTAAGTCCGTTGTACAACTAAAAAACTCATCACCTGAATTAAAACTACAAGAAGGTTCAAATAGAAAGTTTATAGAGATAATGGAAAAAGAAAAACCAGGTGAAGCAATTTATTTTGATGTAGAGAATTCATTACAGAAAAAAATGAACGATCAAGTTTTTCAGGATAAGGGCATTGTCGATGCTATTAACAATAATTATCTCAAGCGGGTAAAAGAATTGGTTGAAAGTGATCCATTTTTAAAGTCACGATTAAGCGCCGAATACAAGGACTATAAGGGGTTACGCTTACGGTTTGTACCAAAGGATGAAACTGAAAAAGCAGTGTTACATTCGAAATTAAAAGATCTTTATGGCCGGGCCAATGCAGATTTCACACAAGAAATAAAAAAAACAGAATTATCTAAATTATACTCCACACGCTCTGACGAAGCTCAGGATCCTTCGCTTTGGTTTTTAGGAGGAACGGGGGAAGATGCACTTAAAGCAAACATGGCAGCTCGATATGCCAGACAGAAACGAAATTTAGGCACAGGCGGGTTTGTTAGTTTTGCACAGGAAGCGGAAAGTATTGCAAAAGATATGAATTCCATTGAGAAGATAAGAAGTAGTCTGGCAAAAAATACTAAACTAAATAGTGTTGGTGTGCTTGCTAAAACAGTAGATGGGAATGTGGTATTGTCAAAAGACAGTATTGCAATTTTACGAAAGATTAAACCATCAGAGTATAGTAGTGCTGATGAATATCTAATCGTTTTAGAGAAAAAATTTGAGAAAATGTATGGCATGAAGCCAAGCCGAGCAGAGTTGACGCAAATGAGTGATTATTTCAATAAGGTGGATGCACTTTCCCCGCCATTATTTCAAAGAGAGAGAGTATTAATTGATCTTGATAAAGCAAATGAAGGAATGGTGTCGGTGGATTTTACTGGTGTGGGGGTCGATAATGCCTATGAACAAATGCGAGGTCTTGCGCTGACAAATTTTAAAGATACAAATGCCGTAACAGTCACTTCTAATGCTTTTAAAAATATAGATCAAAGAGTGGCGAGCGTGACTGCTGAAATGAATGCTTCGAAAAGATTTTTTTCATCCAAAGTAAAAGAAATACGACCAAATGACCGAGCACCGTTATTTTCTGGCGATGATGGAATGTTTATGCCAGAAGCCTCATCTTTTACAATTGATGAAAAAAAATTACTGGTGAGTAAACTATCTACTCATAGTGATCCCAGTAAGTTTCGCTTAACTTTTGTTCGATCGACTGATGATCGAGGAATTAAAATTCCTGCAAAGGAGCGGTCGGAGAGAGTGGTGCGTGCAGAAAAACTAGAAAAAGATATACGAGAAGACATTGTTTCAAAGTCAGGGCTATCGAGTGAAGAAGCTAAAAAAATTATTCTGGCAATTGATTATGCACCAAGTTCAAAGGGGGGGGATTTTCGTCTGATTGTTGGCCCGAATCCTAAGCCAGAAGTTCTGCAATTAATTCATAAATCGTTTAATCAGCGCATTTCAAAAAAAGATGGAGAAAGGGCCATTGAGATTCTAACCGCCCGATAAAAACTAGGCAGCAGTTTTTATTCTTTCTTCACTCTCAATTTCATTCATATAGTTATAGATAAAAAAATCTAATTCGACGGAAGGATGCTCTTTTAAGATACTATAAAGGGCACACCAGAGAAGTGAGTTTGGATCCAATTGTGGATTTGTCTCTTTAAAATTTTCTAAAATTTGATTAATTACTTGCAATGAAGATATAGGAGATAGTTGTGTGATTTTTTTTTGTAATCTAAGAAAGTTTCTTTCTGACATAATTTAAGCGCCTCCTGCACATGACTATAATTATAGCAAAATATTAGATATTCTAGTGATAAATTTAAATTACCTTAAATTTCATAAATTTATAGTCATGCTAATATGAGGTATTAGTGTTAATTGTTGTAAAATTGTTTAAATAAACTCGTGGTCCAATCATAATTGTCAAGTATAGGGAGATTCGGTGAGTAAAACCCTGAGATTATTATTTATTTATAGTGTATTAGTGTTTCCCCTTTTTGTTTCGAGTAAAGAGATAGTTATCAAAGCTTGCAATGACGATGCAGGTTGGCCTCCATTTTCTTATGTAAACATTGATAAAAATAATTATGGTTTTAGCGTGGAATTACTCCAGAAAATTTTTAGTAATAGTAATTATAAAATAAAAATTAGCTTTATGCCCTGGAGTCGGTGTCTGATGCTCACTAAAAATGGCGGAATTGATATTGCCCTAGATTTATATTTTTCTGACGAAAGGGCACAGTATCTAGACTATTCCTCGGACTATTACCAATTAACGTCATCGATCTATTCTCATAAGAAAACAAAGCTTAAAAACGTAGTTATAAATAGTTTTAATGACATGAAAAAATATAGAGCTTGTGGGAGAAGAGATTTTGACTATGGACATTTTATGTTATCGGAAAAAGATTTTGTGGTGCTGGCAAATTCCTATGAACAAATAATGAAGCTCTTAATCGCAGGTAGGTGTGACTTTTTTCCAGAAGAGTCAGAAGTGCTTGATGGTTTATGGAATATTTCCAGCATAAAATATGACAAGAATTTATTTAAAATAACTAGGGCAACTTGGGTTGTCGGGCCCCGTATTTACTATGGGATATCACAAAAATCAAAATATAGAGTTGAGCTTTTAAAATTTATTAATTTGCGAATCATTGAATTAAAAAAAGACCAAAAATTTTATAAGCATTTACAGCAAAAGTATAAATTGCTTCAATAGGGTTGTAATGAAATTATAATAATTGGGATAAAAATGTATTTTATTGGAGAGCTTCGCGATGAAGCAAAAGCAAAAGAGATTTTAAGGGAATTAGAAAAAAGAGGAAGTAGTAGCACACTTCAATATCTAAAAGAGCATGATTTGTGGGCCATTTATGTTCACTTAGAATCTGATATTGAGCCAGCTCGTGAAATATATCGAGTAAAACTTGGTCTAAAAAAACCAATTGAAATAGACCAAGAATGGACTGAATTAAAAAAAGTACCGATAGGTTTTTATACAAAAGTAGCGATCGTTATCTCAGTGATTTTATTTTTGGTGAGCTATTCTAAGCTTGGAGACTCTATTTATGCTGAATTGATGTTTTCAAGTCCACTTGAAAAAAGCTTGTTTGAAAACATCAGTCACTTTGAATTTTACAGATTAATCACTCCCATCTTTTTGCATATGAATATTTTGCATATTCTTTTTAATATGCTTTGGTTTAAAGATTTAGCAAGCCTACTTGAAAACAAATTTCCTATTAAATTTTTCTTTATTTTTATATTAGTTTCCGCAATCATTTCAAATCTCTTGCAATATATTGTACAAGGACCGCGATTTGGAGGGATGTCGGGTGTTTTATATGGGCTACTAGGTTTTTTTTGGATTTATAAAAAATCTCACAATGGATTCAATTACGGAATCCCAGATCGAGACATGAAAATTATGCTATTTTGGTTTGTTCTGTGTTTGACAGGATTTTTAGGTCCCATTGCCAATTTGGCCCATGCCGGTGGATTAAGTTTTGGTATGATTATGGCCATTGGTATCGGTAGGGATTCACTTAGTTATAGCATTTCTCAACAGTTGAAAGTAATTTTTGTGGCAATCCTCATTCTTTTAGCGACAATTTTTATTGAAGGTTTTAAACTGAAGGGAGTTTTGTACTTTCAAAAAAATCTTGAGCAAAAAGAGAGAATTTAATGAATCAAGAAAAATTTATCTATGTATCTAAAGAATTAGATCCTAATGGATTAATCAACTGGTCTGAAGCAGAAAATAATACTTGGAAGGCTTTAGTTGACCGACAAGACAAAGTTGTTATTGGTAGGGCCTGTGATGAATTTCTTGAAGGTTTAGAAGTTATTAAGTTCCCGCGCGATAGGGCTCCTCAGCTCGATCATGTTAATAAGATTTTATCTGCTAAAACAGGTTGGGGAGTTCATCCAGTACCTGCAATTATCCAGCCCAAAGAATTTTTTACTTTGCTAGCGAATAAGAGATTTCCGGCTGCAACATTTATTAGAAGGCCTGAGGATATGGAGTATTTACAAGAGCCTGATATTTTCCATGAACTATATGGGCATACACCGCTTTTGACTCATCAAGGTTATGCTGATTTTATGCAAAAATTTGGTGAACTGGCCCTTAAGGCACAGCCAAAAGATAGACGTCAATTATTTAGATTGTTTTGGTTTACAATAGAATTTGGGTTAGTGGAAACGAAAGATGGATGTCGCTGTTATGGAGGGGGAATTCTTTCATCAATTGGTGAAACTCAGTATGCACTAACTGAAAAATCAGAAAAAGTTTCATTTAGTGCTCTAGATGCACTTAGAACCCCGTACCGAATTGATATAATGCAACCGATGTATTTCGTCCTTGAAAAGATGGACGACTTGTTTAGTATTTTAGACCAAGACATTCTCGCTCTTTTAGAAGAAGCGAAGAAATTAGGTGATTTTGCACCCAAGTATCCGCCAGTAAGTTCTAGTAATGAAAAAGACTGTGAAAAGGAATTGCCATGTTAACAATAAATGATCTGGCCGCAGGGTGGAGTGTTGAAGATGGGGCATATTTAAAAAAAGAATTTATTTTTAAGAGCTATTTAAAAACCATTTCTTTTGTCAATGCAATAGCGTGGGAAGCAAATACGATCAACCATCATCCCGACTTGGAAGTTAGTTTCGGAAAATGCATAGTGAAAATAACTACCCACGATCAATTAAATACATTGTCAGAGAAAGATTTTCAATTAGCATTATTGATCGACAAATTAATGAAATAATAAAAGAGAGAAATAAATGAATGATGAAAATTTATCAACATGGAAGCCGGATAAAAATTTACCAGCGGATAAAAGATTGAAATACCTTTTAACTTCGTTGCCTGAAATTAAAGAAAAGCATCTAAGAAGCTTACGTAATAATATAAATAATCGTCTCCGCTCATTTCAAGAAGAGTTGGACTTTGGGAAAAAAGTTAAGGAACTTCAGTTAAGCCATGCTCTCTTTGATTTTCAGAAGGGGGATTGTGAGATCTTGTTGCTTGCTGTTCAAAAAGAGCTTCGATGTCGCAAAAGCCTTGGGGCAGAGAGTGATGATAAGTAGTTTTCTAGCTAGGTTTTTCATTCTCCTCTTTGTTTTAAATTGCAATTTGTTGGCCTACGAAGAAAAACGTGAAGCGGTAACTCCTATTTCTGAACTTGATAAGAAAATATCTGATGACGACGAAGTCAATCAAGGGAATAAAAAGCTAGAGGAGTATGTATTAGATGGGCGCTATCGTGGTGGACGAAATTTAATATATGACTGTGAGCGAGGTCATTACGCATGCGTTGATGATATTTCGAAAGAGAATTGCAATTTTAGAAGAACTAAGCAAGAAATGCATCGGAAGCAAAATCTTTCCTGTGCATTTTTCAAAACATTTTTAAATAAAAAAGATTGCTTGTTAGAGCAGTATAAGATTATGGAGAAAAAACCAAAAACTATTTTTTGTTTTAAAAAATATCTGTAAGTTTTTTATACATTAAAAAATGTGCACCAATATGGTCTATTTCAAATTCAGGTTCATCATTTTTTAAAAATCCTACCTTTTCGTAAAAACCAACTGCAGACTTTCTAGCATTACACCAAAGAAGGGTGCAAAAATTTTGTCGAATAATTGGGAAGGCAACTTTCAGTAGCTCTGAACTCAAGCCTTTTTTTTCATATTCAGGGAGAGTTGCCATGCCTCGCAATTGATATTGATGTAGGTCTGAAAAATTGGGGTGCTTTTCATAGAAAAATGAAGCAACAGAAACTAGGTGGCCATCGATAAATGCACCAAGATGAAAAGATAAATCGTCATCATCATCATTGGGAAATTTTATAGCATCGAGGGTAAGTCCTGGAGCTAGTACTTTATGTCTAATATGATATGTGTCACTCGCAGAAATTCTGAGGACTTTCATTATTTATAATCCATTTTTTATTTCGTACTTAATCACAATAAGTTTTCATATTTAAAACGACTAGAGCTTATAGGGCAAGAAAATTTTTAAAGGTGCGTACTTACTCTAAATAATATTTCCATTGATTTTTTTGCAAGCACCTGAGAGAAAAACTCAAAAATTATATTTGGAAAACCAGTGTGAGGGCCACTCCAGTGTGCATCGGTGTAGAACAAGCATCTATTTTTGAAATCTAAAACCTGTATTGAGCCCTTTAGCCCCTTTAGGATGCCTATTTCGAAGGAGTAGGGGTAGGTGCCAGGTCCAGTTATTCGTGGTAATTTAAATATTAACCTCATGTTGTATGGGAGTAGGGAATGGCTTAGTAAAAAATTAAGTTCCCCTGTTTTTTCGTCATAATCAGATTCTTTAATAAAATCGACAAATTTTTTGTAATCTTGGTAGCGCGATAGTTTTTTCATGGCAAAATTACAGGATTTTGGATGAAAGCCTAAAATGTTAAAATTTAAATTTTGTTCTCTTTGATTTTGCTTGTTTTGATAAGATTTAACATTTGATTCGGAGAATATTTCGCCATTAAGTACACTTTTTTTCACAGATTCTTTTAATGGAATGTTGAGTAATTTTTTTTCAGCAGAAAATATTTCAACCTTGTTTTCATTGGGGAAAACACCAAAGGAAAGACTTAGTAAGAAAAAAAATGAAATGAAATAATGCATTGTACCTTTTCTTAAGGGCCATTCAGTCATTACCCTTACATCGTATTATCAATCATTTCCGAACGCTTTATCAATACTTTCTATAATGGATATCTAAGATTTAGTTTTTGGATAAGTATTGATTTAACAAAAGAGAGGATATTTTACCCATGGGTAGTTCAGTTGGACAAGTAGTTCGTAAAGGCAGCACTAAAGACGCAATCATTGAATCAAAAGATCAGCGATGGCATGTTAGAAATCGTATTACTTTGGTGTTTGGTAGTAATGATATAGAGGATCTAGAGACCTATATTTATACTCCAAATGGCGTAGAGTTTAAGGCCGTAAAATTTCATCAGGCAAAATCAAAAGCAATTGAAGAAATTTTAGATAATTCTATTGATGAATACTATCGCGGGCATGTTACAGAAATACATACGGTGCTTTCACCTGACAAGAAAACTGTGACGATCGAAGATAATGGAATTGGTTTTCCACTAGATAAAATTCCTGGCGTTTACACAGAATTTAGAACTGGTTCTAAGTTTAAAGACGAAGAAGTCGATGAAAAGGGATTTTTATATAGAACACTTGGACAAAATGGTCTAGGGGCAGCGGCAACATGTTTAACTTCAGATTATTTTGCAGCAACAGTTCGTCATTATAATTCTAAAAATGAAGCGACATTTGAATTTTTGGATGGCGCGCTCCAGACAAAGAAGACAAAACCTAAGGCTTTTAAGGGAGCATCTGGAGTAAGGGTTACGCTTCAACTTTCAAAAGAAGTTTATAAAAATAATGAAATTAATGAAGATCTATTAAGAAAAAGAATTATTGACCTGGCTTATAATAATCCAGGATTAGCATTTTATTTTAACGGGGAAAAATATCTTTTTAAAAAGGGTCTTTTAGAGCTTGCTCAAAGAATTGATGCAGAAAATGCACAGGCTTTTGGAGAAGAGGCTTTTGTCTATGAAACAGAAAATGCCAAGGGTAAAAAAGTAAAAGGGAAAATTGATTTTCATTTGTCTGTATGTTTTAACAAAAAAAACGACGAGAAAGAAAAATTCATATCTTTTGTTAACTCAACACCAACGTTTGATGGGGGGTTTCACCACGACCGTGTGAAGAGAATATTTATTAATTCGATCAAAGAAAAAGTAGAACGATTAGTTAAAAAAGAAAAAATATCTATTGTTGATAACGATGTCTTGGCAGGTGTAACTTTCGTTATGGGGATTACTATGCCTAATCCTCGCTTTGAATCGCAGACAAAAAGAAAGCTTGTCCGCGATATTCAACTAGAGAAAGGTCTAGAAAAATTCATGGAAGAAAACATGGATAAATTTATTCGCAAGAATAAAGAGTTTATGGACATTGTTGTGGAGCGAGCGAAGTCGCGCCACCGTTACCAAGAGTTGAAAGATGCGTCTATAAAAGGGAAAAAGGCTAAACGTCAGAGAGTAGAAAAACTTCTAGATGCCAATGAGCGAAAAGATCGTGATCTTTGTACGCTATTTATTTGTGAAGGTGACTCTGCCATCGGAGGCCTTCGTTCTGCCAGAAATAAACTGTATCAAGGTGGAATTGCGCTCAAAGGGAAACCGATGAACGTTATGCAGGCAACCATCAATGATGTTCTAAATAACCAAGAATTTATGGATATTATGGCATCAATTGGATTAACGATTGGACAACCAGCGGTTGTTAGTGATCTTCGCTACTCAAAAATTGTGTTTCTTGCAGATTCTGATGTTGATGGTGGTCATATTAACACGCTTTTAACAAATTTCTTTTTTCAATTTTGGCCGGAGTTATTTGAACAAGGTGCAATCCAATTTGCCAAAGCTCCACTTTTTGAGGTTATTACAGATAAGGAAACTCTCTTTGTGGAAACACCTGGTCAGTTAGATGAAATGAAAAAATCAGGTGTGAAAATTAAAGAAATTCAACGCAATAAGGGATTGGGAGAGATGTCTCCTGAGGCATTTAAATATGTCCTTGCCCGTGAAGAATATACAAAAATTAATATTGAAGATCTTCACTCAGCAAAGCATATGCTCGATGTGTGTTTTGGTCGAGATACAAATCTAAGAAAAGATTTATTGATAGATACAGAATCAACAGGTGTTGATCACTCAGAAGAGGTAGATGGGTCATTAAAATCTAAGGGACAAGCAAAGAAAGTCCAAGCAAAAGAAGTGGCCAGCAAAGCAACGAAAAAAATTGCTACAAAAAAGATTTCGGCCAAAAAAAGTAAAAAATAAGAAATAGGGGATATATTAAGTGAAAATGGACGATCGTTATTTACACTCATTGGATTCTGTTCCACTGGTAGATATTGTTAAAGAAGAGTACCGTAATTATCAGATTTACACATTGATGGATCGGGCGATTCCGTATTTGCAAGATGGTCTTAAACCGGGCCAGCGAAGAATTCTTTTTACACTTTGGAAAAATCAATCAAAAGGTTTGATGAAAGTTTCAAGTGCGACGGGTTTAGTTTTAACTCTTCACCCTCATGGCCCTGCTTCTGTTGAATCGGCAATTGTTAACTTGGCACAAGATTATACTTTCTCAAATAACTATCCTTTGATAGATAAAAAAGGATACTTCGGCGAGCGAATGGAGACGGCTCCTGCAGCTTCAAGATATATTGAATGTAAGCTTGGTAAATTTGCTGAATATTTATTATTTGATGATATGAACCAAGTTGAAATGGTTCCAAATTACGACGAAAAAGTAATGGAGCCACTCTGTCTTTATCCGAAACTTCCGATTATGCTTCTCAATGGTGCAGAGGGAATTGGAACTGGTTTTTCTTCTGTTATTCCAAGTTTTCACCATTCAGATATTATCGCCAGTTTAAAACAGTATTTAGAAACGGGAAAAGTTAAAAAACTTAAACCTTATGTTCATAGTTATAAAAATAAAATTGAAACAGATGAACGGGGAAGACTTGTTTTTTCAATGTCTTTTCAAGAAATAGATGGATCAATATATATCACAGAGCTTCCTCGCGGTTACGATGCTCAAAAGATTTATCGTTATTTAACAAAATATATTGAAGAAGATTATATTAAAGATTTTATCGATTCTTCAGTTAATAACGACATTAAAATTGAGCTTATTTTTAAAAAAGGGCAGCAACCAAAGCTTGATGAAGTAATTAAGAAAATGGGATCAGTGTCAACGATGGTTCCAAATTATACGCTTATTTCAGAGCGGGGAGTAAGGATCTTTAATGTACCAGAAGAGATCATTGAAATTTTTGGAAATAAAAGGCTAGAGGTCGTTCGCCGTCGCTATGAGCTTTTGGTTGAAGATCTTGAGAAAAAAGTTCGTCAAAATAATGAGATTATTCGTTTCATAAAAGAAAAAGAGTATGAAGTAGCAACCAAGTCTCAAAATAGAAAGACCTTTGTAGAGTATTTAGAAAAGAAGAAGTACACATTCTCAGAGTATTTAGCAGATATGCCAATTTATCGCATGACTAAAGAAGAAGTCGAAAAAAGAAGTCTGATGGTTAAAGACGATACGGCACAAATGAAAGAGTTTGATAAAATTGCTAAATCACCTACTTTGGTTAAGAAAAAATTGATGGAAGAATTAAATGAAGTAGATGAGAAGTTATCGTCTTGGATGAAGATGCGAGACCAAGAAAAGGCGAATCTACAAAAGAGAATCGAAAAAGAAAACAACAAGAAAAGAAAATCAAAAAAATAAATATTGAAATTTTGATGTGAGGTGTGTGTATAAATCACCTCACATTCCTCCTTTTTTCACTTAATCCAACTGGCGTTGTCGGGTATGTTGCTTTCGAAGTATCAATAACATGAACTATTTTTCCTCCTTGCTCACTTTGTGGCTGCTCTCATATTTTAGTGCTAACCTATTAATAATAAATCATTAAAATGAATTTTAGACAGAGTTCAGGAGGAAGAGAATGAGTCTAACTAAGGCAGACATCGTAGAGCGAGTTTACAAAGAAGCAGGGTTTTCTAAAAAAGAAGCAGCAGATCTTGTAGATCTAGTTTTTAAAATCATCAAAGACACTCTATCAAAAGGTGAAAAAGTAAAGATTTCTGGTTTTGGAAATTTTTCAATTAGAGATAAATCCACTCGAGTTGGGCGTAATCCACAAACAGGCGAGGCAATGGAGATTACTGCTCGTCGTGTTTTAACATTTAAGCCTTCACAAGTGCTTAAAGAGGACGTTACAATTAGATATTCCCATCGTTTAGACAATGAAGGAAATGAAGATAAGTCGATCCCAGCGAAAGAGGGTACGGCAAGAGCATTAAGTTCGTTTATGTCTAACACGGATGAATCGATGGATGGAGACGACGACTTTGACATGGATGACGATAACGAATAATCGTCTTTTGGCCATTGTCCTTGAAGTTTGTCACATCATCTGTGTAAACTAAAAGGGTGAAACAATGGAAACAGAGATGAATTCTTATCGCGTTAATAGTCCGATTGAAATTCCTAATAAATCTACATTTAAGATTAATGAGGTTTGTGCATTAACTGGAATTAAGTCCTATGTTTTGCGTTTTTGGGAGTCTGAGTTCGAAGAGATAGCGCCTGTGACTTCTTCCTCTGGTCATAAGCTTTATGAGCAAAAAGATATTGAAGCTATTTTGCTTATAAAAAAATTGCTTTTCGAAGACAAACATTCTGTAGAGCGCGCCAGAGTCGAAATTAAAAAATTAATCGTTAATAATAGCTTAATCGATACTATGTATGAAGCAGTGGGATTGTCTGAGAATGATAATTCCACTGAGTCATGTATTGCCATTCAACAATACGGTCAATATGAAGTTGCCGGAGAAAGTCAAGAATCCATGAACTATTCAAATAAATACGATGTAAAAAAATTAGATCCAGATGTGATTCAAACATTAAAAGATAAATTTATGACTTCCTCTGAATCTACATTAGAAATCTTGGAAAAATCAATTCAAGCTAAATCAGAAGCAGGCATTAGTGACCAAGAAAATTCAAAAAATGAAATGAATTCTACGCCTAGGTTTACCGTTAGGACTCTAAGCGATGTAGAATTTAGAAAATTACTTGAGGCCAAAAATAAATTAAATCAAATGTTGAACTTTTTAGAAAATAATTTTTCTGCTTAGAAATTGTTTTAGAGAATTCTGATCATTCTCGGTGAAATCTTTGTCAATATTTGAACTTAGATTTTCTATGTGGCTTATTATTGTCTCCACATTTTTAGTACCTTCATCTAAATTTTTTACGAGATAAGATTCAATCATAAATTTTAATTGCACACTACTAATACTGTGGAAAAATTTAATTACATAATTCCATTCATTTTGTATGAGAGGGAAAGTTCTGTGAAAATACTTTAAGAAGGGATTGACTTCTTTTTCGTGGGGAGAAATGTTTTGTACGGTTAATTCCATTAAATCATCGAGTAATTGGAAGAGTATTCCAAGATGATTCCCGAATCGCCAATATTCGCATGCTAGCTCTTTATTGGATGTCGTTAATAAGGCAGAGAGGCTAAGTGAAGCCTGGATCAGTCTTGCAGTTTTTAATTCGTGCGTTCTTATTAAATTTTCAAGATTTAAATTCATTTCTTGTGATAAATCTAGCACCTGGCCATGAATTAATCCCTTTGCTCCGGTTGCATGTGAAAATATTTTCAGCACATTCATCGCTTCTGGATGATTTATTTTGGCGAGTACTTGATAGGACATATTTAAAAGTCCATCACCAATTAATATAGCTTGCCAGTGGCCGAATTGAGCGTGAAGTGAAGGCTTTCCACGTCTCATTAGGTCGTTATCCATTGCTGGGAGATCATCGTGAACTAGAGTGTAGGCATGGTGAAGTTCAATGGCGACGGCAAGAAGGGTTATTGGGTGTTTCTCAAATAATTGCCTACTGTTTAATACGTTGGCAGCGTTCTCACGATCCAAGTCGAGAAATGTATTCCAGATAAGTTTAGGTCTAAATAACTTACCAGCGGGAAGAACGGCATATAGATAAGCCTCTTTTAATGAGTGTGAAGGCGTTAATTGAGCAATTGTCGTTTCAATGACTTGATTTAGTTGTTCTTCAATTAGTGCATTTATATCCATATTCTTCATAAGGGAACTTTAAAATTAAAATCAAAATTCGTAAAGAAAAAGCATTGTTGAAACTATTGGTTTTTTAGGGATTTGTGAGCTCAGGTTGATTTAGTCTCTGTAATTCGCCATTCATTTTCATCTTAAATAAACCATTAGGGTTTGGATCAGGTGGAAGTAAAAGTTTTAAGAGAGCAAAGCTTTCTAAAAAATAAGGAGTAGTTTGCAGTGTTCCTTCAAGGGCAACCTGTGAATTGCCAAAATTTTCTTGATTTAAAAATATACGTCCTCTTAGCATTAAGCCTAGTGGAGTACCATTACCAAGTTTGAACTCTCGTATATCTAGATTTGAGTCCTTATTTACTCTTGCCTTTAGGGACAAAGTCTTCAAATTCATATTAGGAGAAAGAAATCCTTTGATGTTTTGTTCCGGCATAATAAGATTTTTTGAATTTAAATCTAATTTACCCTCAGTTATTTTATTTCCTTCTAGATGGAATATTCCATCAATCGAAATTGTTCCTTGTAGGGGAGACTTACCATCAGAAAACATTACTCCTAGTAATTTAGCATCAATTTTACTTTCTCTTACTTCAATTATTTTTTTACCTAAAGAAAGGGAAGGGATTATGTTAATGATTGATTGGCCAGTTTGAGCTGTGATTTTTAGCTTTATGCCGGGAGGAACAAAACTTGGACCTTGTAGCGATATGTTGAGGTTTTTTAGAGGAAGTTTTTGATTAAATTGGTTAAAACAGGCACCTTGAATAATTGGATTTTTAAAAATTACTTTAGGCATAAAAAATTCAAAATCAATTTTTTCATAAATAATGGGACAAGACTGATTGTTGGCCAATATTGGCTTTAAAAAAGTATTTAATCGATCCGAAAAATTAAAATTAAGAATAAAACCAGTAATAAAAAGAATTAGGCAAAGTAAAAATATTTTAAATTTGTTAAAATCGTCGGGAGAGTAAATTTCATCGCTGATTTCGTTGTATTGAACTTTTTTTCGCTTCACGGGTTAAAATCCTTCCATTGAATTTCTTCCAAGGTGTAAAAGTTCAATTTCGCCAATTAATAATTCTGATGTGGTATCTTTTTTCAGTTTAATTTTGTTGATTTTAAATTTTTCGATATCAATTAAGTTATTGAGTAATAGATTAAAATCTTGTGTACCAAATTTGTTAAACTGAATAATGGATGTTGACTTAGTAAATGTCGAAGAAGACATGCCAATATCAAAATTTGTAACTGTGACTTTTGATTGGTCGATGGAGTTTGACGATAGTACATTTCTTACTCTATTTTCTAGGTCAGATTGGCCAGCAATACTACTTGGTGCAAGAAGGATCGGGCCTTGTAGTGAAAGATTGTTTCGATTTGAATTAAATATCTCAAATTCTTCAACAATCTGTTTTTTTAATAAAATATTTTTTTTATTCTGATAGTTGCCCCAATATAAAAAAATAACAATTAAATATGGGAAAGCTATTACAGAAAACGCTAAAAATTGTTGAAGAAATCTAGTTTCTTGTTCAGACAGAGAAGAAAAAAGATCACTTAGCTTACTTAAACTTCCTTCTTTTTGTACGGCATCTAACTGTTTAAAGATGATGCTATCTATTTTTTTAAAGAATGATTCTTTCAATTCACTCATGGTTACTCGCTAAATTTAATTGATAGAGTGTTCTGATTTTCTTGATAATCAATATTTAAATTATTTAATGTAGTCTTGCTTAATGTTTCTTGTAAAACCTTTAAAGAACCAATATTTTCACTCATAAAAACAGCTCTTGATTCTACGGAGTCATTTTCAAATTCAACGAGATTGACGTCAGGATTTTTTCCAAGTACTTGTGATAGAGAGGCAAGAGGTTTTATAGCGTTAATTTTTTGCGCTGATAAGATAGTGCTTACTTCTTGTTTTATAATTTGATTTTTTTTCTTAATCGTTGCTAATAATTTTTGCGGGTTGTTTTTTAAATTATTTTGCTGAGGCTTCGTAAAATTTAATGTTTGATTTTTTAAAATAGTAGAAATCTTTTTGTTAAGTTGTGCATCTTCTTTTTTTGCAAAATAAAATCTCTCGGTTAAAAGACCAAGGATAATCAAAAGAGCAATGAAGCCAGACCGAACCGTAATAAATATAGTAGAATGCAAAGAAATAAAAGTATTTGCTTGTGTTAAGTATTTTCCTGTTAAGAAATTGATTAATTGCTGCTTGTTTTTATGGGATAAAATCATTAATTTGCATAAATTTTGAATTATACTAAGGGCAGAAAAGTCATTTTTAATGTCACTTATTGCAGGAAGGCGACTAACCGGAATACCTGTTTGCTCGGTTAGAAATCCATCGATATTATTAAATAGAGATGTTCCACCTGTAATATATATTTTATCAATGCTTGCTCCGAATTTCACACGGTGACCAATTTCAGCTCGTCTTATATCTTGAACAAGTGGGGATATGGCTTGCTTCATTATTAAACCAAATTCTTTTTGTTCACTCGTTACTTCATCATACATAGATTGATTTAAAAAAAATCCATTTTCTTGTTTGTGAATTTGAGCATTTTCGATACTTAATTGATAACTTCTTGCGATTACTTCATTAAAGTGAGCGCCAGCAACGTAGGATAAATGATTACTGACAATTTGACGATTCATCACAACATACATTTTAGATGTTTTGTGACCCATATCGATAATAAGACAATTCTCATTAATTTTTAGGTATTCGATCATCGCTTGATAAAGCGATATTTCAGTAGTTACAACATGAGGTAATGAGTTTTTTAGATCAAAGAAATGATAAAAATTTTTGAACTCACTTTCTTGAATAATGTTTGTTATCACTGAAAATGAATTTGATTTTTTAAAAAACAAACTAGTAAAATGGGCCTGGCTTAATGGATACGGTAAATTATCATCTAGCTGAAATGGAATCATTTGTTCAGCTTTGGCCTTGGAACTTACCGGAAGTTCAAAGTAGCGAGTTGTAATGAATTCATTTGGCAATTGAAAAATAACTTTAGTTTCGTGAGCAATTTTTTGTAAGTAATTTGATACAACTTCTTTTTGTAGTTCGCTTGAACTTTGAACATTTGGGTAGTGTGCACGAATTTCGTCTAAAACGATTTCATGTTTTTCTTGTAAAACGTAATTTCGTCTTTCCGTTTTTACTTCATAAAACTTGATGGAATAACTTCCAATATCAATGGCCAATATATTCATAGGGTTATTTTATCATTGTTTTTTTTACAATAAGTCAAAAAAAAGAATAAGAAAATTTTTCTTATTCTAATCTAATCTCGACAAGTCTAGGTGGTAATAACTCCAATGGTTGAGTTTTTTGATCTGATTTGTCGCTATTTTTGTTTGAATCAGGATTATTTTGACTATTTTCATTTTGATCAGTTTTATTAGCTTGGTTGGTCGAATCTTGATTATTAGCGTTTTGCCCGTTATTTTTAGCAACTACCTTCGGCTCCTTTATTGGGAGATCAATGAAAGCTACTATTTTATATTCTGTATTATTGACCTTTCCGCTGGAAATAACTTTATAAAGTTTTCCCGCAGTATCAAATCGCATTTGTGCTGATTTTAGTTCTTGTACTAAATTATCATAATCTTCGCTTGTAACTATTCGCAACTCATTGACCAAGCGGTTTTTAAAATCTTCTTCGTTTTCAAATTGCTTACCCTCAAGGGATTTTTCTTTATCACCATCTCGACTTTTGAAAAACTCTTCAATTTGCGGGGCAGTAATACTTGGAAATAGTGTCTTGAGATCCTCAATGGTGAGTTCATTTATGCCGATAACTCCGACTTCGTGAACTGAAAACCGATCCTTTACTAAATTTATTATTTCATCTTCCCAAGATGGTAATAAATATAATTCATCAATGGATGCCATTGGGCCATGTTTGGGAGTTATACCTTTTTGCTGGAATTTATTTTCTAAATCACCAACATCAACATCACTTAATTTATTTTTATCATTAACAAAATACTTTAATTCTTTAACGAGCATTTTTATATCTGTGTTTGCATATTTGGCATTAAAATAGTCATCACTTTTATTTTTATCTTCAATTATTCGTTGGAGTGTTTCTTCTATCTTTTTTTCGATAATTACATGTATGGGAGTTGATTTTTTTGAATTATTGTCTGATTTTCCGTCGTCGGAATTGCTATCATTATTGGAGGATGAATCTTGATTGTTATTTTGATCTATACCAGAGTTTGCAGCATCTTCATTTTGGTTTGTTGTGGTTTTTTTGGGTCTTATCCTTAGTGCATTTGGATTTAAAAAACCAGACAGTTTATTAACGGAGACGATAAATGAACCTTTTAGCAGAGTGTTTTTTTGAAAATCATTTATTGCAGTTCTTTTAATAACATCTTCTTTTCCAGTTGTTGGAAGAGGGTATGAAAAAGGAAAATTTAGGAAAGATTCTAACTTGTCAGGGGAAAACATTTTTTTTATATTTTCATCTTTTTCGATTCGGTTACGTCCTTCTTGGTAAAGCCGTAATCTTGCAAGTGCAAAATTAAGTCCAGCTTCTGCGGACAAACGGGCTTGTGCCTTATCCTGTTGGTTATATACCCTGATTTGATTAAGCTTTGTATCGAAAGTAAATTCGGCCAAAATAAAACTTAAGATAGCGATTACACCCATAACCATCAGAATTGCTACGCCATTTTCATTTTTAACGATGTTATTTTTTATATTTATCATTGAGCCGTACCTCCATCGTCTGGAGATTGTGATCCGTCATCATTATTTGAATTTGCATTTGCATTTGAATTAAATGGATTGGATGGATCATTCAAATTATTCAGCATTTCGTCTTGTTTGGGATTAAAATAGGGCCATAGTGTTCTAAAGTTTTTTTCAAATTTTTGCTCATTCTTGTCAGGATCAATCCAAGTGAAAGAAATTTTAACTGCCCGAATATTATATCTATTTTCATTTAGGTCATTTATGTTAGATGTAAATTTTTTAGTTCTTTCATCCCAAAATTGAAATTCAAGTTCTTTTATATTTGTAATGACTACTTGAGTTGGTACTTTGTCCCAATCAATCTCTTTGCCATAGATATCTGATGTATAAATTTGTCTGATGAGTTCATTGTCTGCTCTTTTTTCACTTTCAGTGCTATCATCCGAGTTGCCGTCAACAGTTGCCCTCAGTGAATACTTTATCCAAGCAAAACGCGACTCTTTTTTGCCTTCAATTCGTCTTCGATGAACCGTGGACAAAAATTGTAAAGATCCCTTTTCTTCTGCTACATAGTAGGGAATCAAGTGCCCGGATTTGGTCTTGGCCGAGAAATTTTTATTACTTTCGAAATAACTAATATCGTTTGAATAAGTAGTATTCGAATTGTCATCTATTGATTGAGGAGAGTTTTTAGCGTCAAAAAATAGAGGTGAAAATGATTCTTGGAAATCTGAATCTAACCTATTGAGCATCGTTAAGATCTGCATAATCTCACGATCCTCTTTGGTTACGTTTTCTTTCGTATTAATGCTTGAATCAGTTATTTGGTAGGTGGTCAGGGCCACAAACCCCATTAGCACAATAGAAATAAGTACTTCTACTAAAGTGAATCCGTTTTGGTTTTTAATTATTTGGTAGTTTTTATTCATTAGAATGCTCCAATTTTAACTTCTGCCTGTGGATTAAGTATCCAAGCACTTAAAGTAAAAGAGCGTTCTGTGGTTTTATTTTTTACCGAAACTTCTACCTGCCATAGCATTTTTTCCATATTTTCTTTGAATGTAGAAAAAATTTTTTTATTTGTTTCGGCCTGGCCATTGTCCTCTGAATCGTTACTATTAGGGGGCATGATCTTATTAAGGTCAGGAACTGGAAATTTTTTATATTGAAGAGTGTATGTGTATTCAGAAAAATTTTCAAAGGCCTTCGTTTCCTTTGATAGAGTTAAGGATTCTTTTAGCTCCGGTGGGTTTGTGATTATTTCATTAATTTTCGATTCACATAAATTTTTAAGAATAATTTCGTCTTTAAGTGAGCTTGAATCGAGCAAATTGTAACCTAAACCTGTAACGAATGAGACCGTAAAAATGGAGAAAATGGCAATCGCAATTAGAACTTCAACTAATGAAAATCCCAATTGACTCTTTAGCGTATTTTTTATTTTTTGCTTTCCCATTTTTGATATATTTCTGTAGTTAAACCTTTTATTTTTTCTTCTAATTCCTCTTCTTTTCGATCAGCGAGAGAATAGAAAGTTCTTTTAATATTACTAGAAAACGCAGCAATTTCTAAGGTTGCAATTTCTTCTTCAGTGGCCAGTATAATAATTCCTTCATCGCGATCACCTCCTGGAAATGAATATAGACTCGCATCTCCCGTCGTTTGTAATTTTCCTGTAAGCCTAGTCGCAAGCCCAATAAATTTAACATTGTTTTTTAGTTCGTTATTTGTTTCATTAAAGTCTTGAATACGGGAAAAATTTCTATTGGTAGCTTCTGCTTCTTTTTTTAATTTTTCTTCCTCTTCTTGGGAGAGAGTAGAGGAGCCCAATTCATTTTGCGCAGGTAAGATGAAATTCTCACTAGGTCCATACTCAATGGCCCATTCACCAGGTTCTTTATTTACAAAAGCATGAAAACGTACAATTGTATTTTTAAGAGCAGCCTCATCGTTCATGTACGATAGCGCGCGTTCGATTTGAGTCAGGTCTTCTTCGAGGCTTTTTCTCTGCGAGAAAGGATCAGAGATGGCGACACCAATAATTAGTCCAACTAAAACGAGGGCAACTAAAATTTCAATTAAAGTAAACCCTCTCTGGTTCATATATTTAAGATTCCGTTTATAATTTTATTCTGCAGGAGCTTCAGCGGGAGCCTCGGCACTTGCATCAGCTTTTGGGCCACCACGTAGATAGATATCCACATCATTGCCTTCGCCTCCCGCTTCCCCGTCTGGCCCATAGGAGATTATGTTTACAGTTTTACCATCAGATTCATAGATAAAATCATTATTCCAGGGATCTTTTGGTACTTGTGAATCATCAATAAATCCATTTGGAGGATAGTCTCTGCACTCTCGGCCTCCGGATGGTTTGGTCACGAGTGCTTCTAGGCCCTGCTCTGTAGTGGGATAAAAACCACACTTTCTTCTAAACTCTTTAAGCCTAGCTTCTAGGTTTTGCATTTGTATGCGTGTTGATTTTAATTCACCTTCATATAGTTGATCAAAAACTTTACCAGCAACGAATGCGCCGGCTATTCCAAGTAGGGTTAAGGCAATCAAAATTTCAATTAAAGAAAAACCTCTTTGGGATTGAATCATGGTTTGCACTGAGTTTGGTTTTTGTATGGTTTTAAATAAAGTTCTTATTTTCATCCTAATTTTCATTTTTCAAGCTCCATTATACTGGTACGAAAGTTTTGCAAATTATCTTTTTAAACTATTTAGATCCATCATTGGTACTACTACTGCAAACACAATAAATGCGACCACAGCTCCTAGCACAATCATCATTATAGGTTCTAGGACAGATGTTAGTCCACTAAGTTTTGCATTTACTTGATCTTCGTAGTTTTCTGATACGATTTTTAACATAGGCTCAAGTTCACCAGATTTTTCACCTAGTTTGATCATGTGGGTAACCATGGGAGGGAAAAGTTCTGATCTTTGTAATGGCCCAGTGATTGAGGCACCTTCAGAGATACTTGTTCTTGCTTCTTCTACAGCTTTTTTCATATGAACGTTGGCAATTAAATTGGCGACAATTCTCATTGAAGGCAAAATTGGGACACCACTTTGCAGAAGTGTTGCCAAAGTTGAGCAAAACCGACTGACATTCACCATCATTACAATCTCTCCGATGATGGGTAATTTAAGGGTTAAAGAATCAAACTGCGAGCGCCCATTAGGAGTTGCAATATATTTTTTTACAGCTACGAATAACAAAATGGCTCCAATAATAATGGCCCACCAGTAGCCTGCTAACAAATTAGAAATCCAAACACAGATTTTTGTGGCCAAAGGCAATTCCATTTTTCTGGTAATAAAGATTTTTGTGAGTTTTGGTATTACTAAAACAAAAATGATACCAATCATTAAAGTGCCAATAATCATCATGATCACTGGATAGGTCATAGCACTTTGAACTTTGTTCTTTAGTTTCATTTGGCTTTCAGTGAAATCAGCTAATCTTAATAAAACGATTTCTAAAGTACCAGATTGTTCACCTGCTTCAACCATGTTGACATAAATATTGTTAAAAATATCCGGGTAATCGGACAGGGCTTGAGCGAGGGATGATCCTTCGTTAACTTTTTGTCTAATTTCAGAAAGAACAATTTTTAGTCTAGGGTGATCGGTTTGATCCATCAACGCAGAAAAGGCTTCTACTACTTGAATTTTTGCTTTTAATAAAGTGGCAAGCTGTCTCGTCATAAGTGCTAGGTCAGAAATTGAAACACCGTTACTAAAACTAAAGGAGCGACCACCTTTTTTTTGAAGATTGGCGGTTTCTTCTTTTATTTCAGTGAGCATGATGCCCATTGATTTAATTCTAGTTTTAGCCGCATTGAGACTTTCAGCGTTTATGCTTGCCTTAAGTTCTTTGCCAGTTTTATCTAGACCTTTGTAACTATAAATTGCCATTTTTTATGACCCAAAAAATTTGTTAATGATGCTCTTCATCTTCTTCGTTAATCGCACGAACCATTTCTTCGACAGATGTTATGCCCTTAAATACTTTTTCAATGGCATCTTGTCGAAGACTTTTCATACCGTTTCTCATGGCCACTTTTTTCAGTGAAGATGCGTCGGCTTTTTTTAAAATTAAAGGTCGAATGTCATCGTCAATGACTAACAATTCAGCAACAACGGTCATACCAGAATATCCAACATAATTGCATTTTGCACACCCCTTAGGGCGGTGAAATGTTGCATTCTCTGGTATTGAATGAATTCTGAGCATTTCCAAATCATATTGAGTCGGTTCATAATGCTCTTTGCATTCATTACATAAAACCCTAATTAATCTTTGTGCAATAACTGCAGCAAGTGATGATGCGATCAAAAAGGGTTGCACTCCCATATCGATTAGTCTATTGGGTGCGGAAGACGCATCGTTGGTGTGAATGGTAGATAAAACAAAATGTCCAGTCAGTGAAGCCTGGACTGCCATTTCTGCAGTTTCTAAATCTCTAGTTTCCCCCACCATAATGACATCTGGGTTTTGGCGAAGGATAGAGCGGAGTGCTTTGGCAAATGATAAATCAATTTTATGATTAACTTGGATTTGCGAAATTCCTGGAACTTCATATTCCACCGGATCTTCGACTGTGATGATCATTTTATCTGGAGTATTAATCCTACTTAGAACGGCAAAAAGAGTTGTTGATTTTCCGTGTCCAGTAGGTCCTGAAACATAGACAATTCCGTGTTTTCTCTTTGACAGTTCATCAAGTGTTTTTAAAACTTGTCCGTGAAATCCTAAATTTTCTAACTTTAAAACGGTGTTATTTTTTTCTAGAATACGCATTACTATTCTTTCACCATTTTGCACTGGCACAGTCGAGAGACGGATATCGATGTCTTTACCTGCCATTTTGATGGGAATTCTTCCATCTTGAGGAAGGCGTTTTTCTGCAATATCTAGTTTGGCCATGACCTTGATACGCGAAGACACAGAAGCGTGAGTCTTAAGTGGCTGACGTAAAACCTCTCGCATAACTCGATTAATACGGAAACGGTAAATAACCTCACGCTCGTAAGGCTCAATATGAATATCGGATGCACGATCTTTAACAGCTCTAAAAATTATAGAATTTACAAAACGAATAACAGGGGCTTCATCAGCTCCAGCATCCAAAATATCAATAGGCCCATCTAGGTCTAAATTTTCATCAAACTCACCCTCTAGCGAGTCTACAATATTTCTATTTGCACGTTCAAAAACGCGGTTAATCGTATCTTGTACTTTTAATGGAGATGATACAATAAGCTTAATTTCTTTTTTGAATATCTCTTGAATGTCGTTGATTGCATCAAAATTAAAAGGATCCGTACACAGAAGTGTCACTGAAAATTCAGTTTCAAGAATCGGTATTATTTCATGAAATTTTGCATAATTGATACTGATATTTGTTACTATGTTTGCATCTATTTCATCAATTTTAATTTCTGCAACGTAGGGGATATCTACTTGATGGCAGATGACTTTAATAATGTCATGGGGATGGATATAATTCTTTTTTAAAAGAATTTCTCCTAACATTAAGCCCGATTCACGCTGAATCTCTAGAGCTTCATCTAGTTGGTCTTCGGTCAGCGTTGTATGTTTTAAAAGCAGCTGGCCAATTCTTTCCTTATGGCCTTCTACTTTTTCCAACATATGCTCAGATATTTTCATCCATTCCTCATTATTACTGTACTTTCAGATTGCTTTCGGTATTTTTTGCATCTATTTGTTTAGAAATTTCTTGATAGTTTGGCCCAGTCAAATCCACTGCTCCAAACTCATTTTCTAAGCTATTTTCTTCAGCATTGCGATCACTTGGGGTGGTATCAATTTTATGCACGTCTTCTTTGTTATAAAGAGGACCTTCTTGTTGTTTTTTAGCTTTTTCATAAATACCTTTAACGGTAGTGTTAAAAGCATCGTCATCCTTAATAACATTTTTTAGGTGCGCTTGACGACGGTTAAGAAGATCTTTCACATTTTCAGAATTAGCTTTTTCGTAAGGAGATAATATTCTAGGCGTCATAAAAAATAATAAATTTACTTTTTCGACTGATTTAGAAGTATTTCTAAATAACCATCCAAGAACTGGTATATCACCTAAAAGTGGTACTTTTCTAACGGCATTTGTCTCTTTATCGCGCATTAATCCACCCATAGCAATAGTATCGCGATCGCGCACAACTACAGTGGTATTAACATTTCTTAGAACTGTACCCACTCCATTATTTTGAACGCCAGCAGGTAGTTCACGATTTGAAAAATCTTCAATTTTTTGATCAATTTTTAGTTTTATAAAACGTGAGACTTTATTAATTTGTGGCGTGATTTTTAGCGTTAAGGCAACTTTTTGCTGTTCAACGGCAGTCTGAGAAGTTCCATTAGTTGCATTTGTTGTCTTTAAAATCGGTACTTGCTCACCAGACTCAAACACACCTTCAACGTTATCTAAAGTTAAAATTTGCGGGGTTGCTAATACGTTTGAAGCAGTGTTCGTTGCAATGGCAGTGATTAATCCATTTACCGAGTTTACTTTTATAGATTTGCCATCAGGGGTGGAAAGATCGACTTGACGACCGGATTTCGCTCCGACAAATAGGCCAGAGAGGTTAGTAATATTGTTTGTGAGTAGAGAGATAAGATCATTAGTATTACCAAAACCAAATTTTTCAGTACCGCCTGAACCATAAGCACCTAGAAGTGAAAAGCCTAGTGCCTGTCCTTTGTTGACTTGAGTTTCCATCATGAGACCTTCAACATAAACCTGATCTCTTGGGACGTCTAGTTTAGCGATAACCACTTTGAGAGTTTCGTAGTCGGTAGGAGCAGCTGTAACTACTAGTGCATTGTTGTCTTTATCTGCCGTAACTTTAACTTCATTGTTAAATAAAGTTTGCGTAGTGGTTCCAGTGCCAGTTGAAGCAAATCGATTTATACCACTAACAGAGTTACGTGACTGGTTAGAGATTAAATTATTTAAGGTTTTTGATAGTGCTTCAGCATCACCATGATTTAAATAATAAACATGAATTTGCCCAGAGCCAGCCGCAACAACTTTGACATCGAGTTTTAATATTAAGTCTCGCAATTCTCTTGCTCCATCGGCATTTGCTAATGCTATAATTGAATTAGTTCTTGGTTCAGCTATAATTTTAGAAATATTAACCTTGCTTGTTCCACCGGTGGCAGTAGTCGTTCTCACTTTATTATCGGCAGTGGCACCACCTTTAAGAATCTTATCTAGTAAAGTGGCAATTTCTTGTGCAGATGAATTTCGGACTTTAATAATTTGCAAAGTTTCTTCGTGTCCTGGAACATCAATTAGCTTTATCAGACGTTCGAGTCGCTTAATCTGAGTTGCTGTGTCTTGCACGATAATCGTATTGGTTTCTTTTATTTCGGTCATTCTTCCATATCTAGATGAGAAGGGACGAAAATTGTTGTTAACTTCACGAGCTGAAACGTACTTCAGAGGAATGATTTTCATGATATAGTTTTCAGTATCAGGCGTGTACGAACCAGTATAGATTGAGGTGGTGGCGTATCTTATGTCTCGATTATTTACTACGGTGTAGTAGGCACCAGACTTAACTAATGAGTAACCATTAATTGAAAGGGCTTGAAGATAGGCTTTCCAAGCATCCCCAATAGTAATTGGTGATGGTGTTGAAATTGATATTTTTCCTTTGATATCTTTATCAAGAATTAAATTAATCCCTGTAAGCTTCTGCATATGTTTGGTTAAATCGAGTAATGAAACATTTGGAAAGTCAAAGCTGGTTACGACCTCAGGGCCAAACGCAGTTTCAGGATTTAAATTTACATATTTTTTATCTTTATTGCTTTGACTAGTACTGGCTTTTCTTCCGAATGCATCAGTTGTGCCAGATTTACGTGAATTCGTGATTTGGTTTGAATCAGCATTTTGCTCAAAACTTGAGTCCTCTCCATCACTTTCTTCGTCACCGTCATCAAAGCTAGTGGTATCTTGGGGGAAACTAGGAGCAAGACCAGTGTCTGGAATTGATATTGGTGCAGTGGGGGATGCTTGCGACTCATTGGGACTATTAAATTTAGTCTTACTCTTGTACTTATCAAATTGAGCATAAATGCTTGGAGCAATTGGCATAGAAATTAAGCCAATGATTGTTGATACTGTTAAAATACTTTCTGTTGTCTTCTTTCTCAACGCCATAGTAATCCTTACTATTCAAAGTTATATTCTAAATTTTCGTTAATTCCGTTTCTTTTTAGTGTTAATTGAAATTGGTCAATTTCTTTAATTCGTCCGAGTAACGACATGAGTTCATTCAAGTTTTCAATTTTTTTACCATTGATATGGGTAATTACGTCATTTTCTTGAATATTTAATTGAGAGTATAAACTTCCAGGTACAACTTCAGTCATCTTGTAAGCTAATGTTCCGTCAGGATTTGTAATCTGTATTGCCTTAGCTTCTGTTAGAATTTGATTTATGTTTGCCAACATTTTATTGCGATAGTTTTTAGTGATCTTAAAATTATTACCATTGGTTTTAATTTCGGGGTTATTGCTTTTTAAAAGTGCCTTACCTGCTTTTGCGGAAACGTATTTAATTGGAGACGCAGCTGTCTCATCCTCATTGTTTCCAATAAACTCGCAGCTACCCGTTTCAAGGTTTTTAATCACAACATTTAAGCGATTTATTTTAGAAATTTCGGCCATTGATTCTAATTTTTCACCTTCTCGGATATTAAGTAGTTCGTTTCGCCCTCGTACTTGAACCGCTGCAACTGATTTTACTGAATCTTGGAGCACGACTGTATCCATCAGTTTTAAAGGAAGTTCGGTTGGTTTTTCACCGGTGTCGCATACGATACTTTCAATATCAATAGTTGGGCCTTTCGTTGCCTCTGTCTCACTGGTTTTTGCATTAAACAAATTTACACTTGTAACTTTGGTAATATCTTCGGAGGTGGTATTAAGAGTTTCTAAATTGTCATTGTTTTTTATAATCGTTACAGAGCTAGAACTTGGTGCTTTAAATAGTCCAACGATGAGTGCACTATTTTTACCCAGTAAATAAGTAAAAGTTCCAATTAATCCAATAATGAAGATAGTATGAATTCGCTGTCTATTATATGGGGAGAAAAATTTCAATACGATTTGTGACCATTCAAATCGCGAGAGCCAACTTGTGTTAATGGGTTTTTCATTGATGGCAGAAGGAGTATTGGTGAATTTTTTAAATTTATCTTTAAAACTTAAAAAACTAAAACTTTGTTTTACTTTCGCATCTTCTAAAAGCTCATCGATTTTTGAAGAACTTTTAAGTTCTACAAATTGCCCCGGATCTGTTTCTTCTTGCTCATCGAAACTCTCGACGTCTTCTCCCGATTCAATTTTTTCTCGGTGTAGTTTTACAAGATCATCGAGATTAATAATTTCGTCAGTTGGATTATGTGGGTTTAATAAAGCCGTATTATTTATTAAAGCTGGATTGAGTTTTTCGTCGTGCTCGACAATAACACTTTCCTCTTTTTGAATTTCTTCATCCAAATTTTCATTGTAAATTTTTTTAGGGTCGGTGGTTGGATCAAAATCATTATCATCTTCAAATTGATGATCATCTTCTAAAAGCTGCACTTCCTCATGAATTTCGGATTCATTCGAATTTTTGTTTTTTTTAAATCTTTCTAAAAATTTAAAATTAAAATTAAATTTTTTACTCATACTTAAACTTCATGTTTAAAAATATGGACTTACTGTCCAAATTAATGCCAATTAATCTTATCTTTTATGTTACCGTTCTCTTTGATTCCCTGCAAATATAAAGTTCCAAGTACTTTTGTCGTGAATAGAGGAAAAAGCTTCCAAACAAATGTAGTCAATTATTAGGGTCAATATAGTCTATTGAAAAAATAGTTAATCATTACACTTGGTTTAAATCGCGATTGTATTGAGGCAAGAGCTAGAATAGAATAATTCAGTTAATTGATATTTTAACAAATAACAAATATAAATAGTAAGATATTGTATGCATTAATTATACGAAAAGAGAGGATTTTAAATGGCACAGAAAAATTTTGATAAAAGTTTAGCAGCGGAAATGAACTCAGTTGTGGGTGGTTTTTTTTATGGGCAAATAAATAAAAATTTGTCGTTTCCTTTTCCGCAGTTTGATGCCAATCAAAAAGAAATGGCACGAGAAATGACCAATGCTGTAAGTGCGTTTGCTAGAGATAATATTAAAAGTGAGAAAATGGACCATGATGCTTACTTACCACAAGATGTTATCGATGGATTGGCTTCCCTTGGCTTATGTGGGATGGCCGTCCCAGAAGAGCTCGGTGGCTTGGGTCTAGATTATTCACTTTATTCAAGACTGTTTGCTGAGGTTGCATCTTTTGATGGTTCTGTTGCCACTATGTTAGGAGCGCACCAGTCAATCGGTTACCGCGCACTTTTAAATGAAGGTACAGATGAGCAAAAAAAGAAATGGCTTCCTCGACTGGCCAGTGGAGAGGTGATCGCAGCTTTTTGTTTAACTGAACCTGGTTCTGGGTCAGATGCATATTCTATTAAAACTAAAGCTCATGATAATAAAGATGGAACTTATACAATTACTGGTCAAAAACTATGGATCACAAATGGCGGTGCCGCGGGATTTTACTCAGTTTTTTGTAAAACAGAGCATGAAAAAGATGGAAAAATTGAAGAAAAAATATCATGTTTTATTGTTGAAAAAGGAATGCCTGGATTAAGTTTTGGAGAAAAAGAAAATAAAATGGGAATTCGTGCTTCTGAAACACGGGCCGTTTATTTTGATAAAGTCATTGTCCCTAAAGAAAATATCTTAGGCGAGTTAGGAAAAGGCTTTAAAATTGCGATGAACGTATTAAATTCTGGTCGCCTTTCTTTAGGTGCGGGATGTGTTGGTGGGATGAAGACAATTTTAGCACTAGCAAGCGAGCATGCGAAAAATCGTAAACAGTTTGATAAAAGCATTTCAGAATTTGGCTTAGTTCAAGAAAAATTAGCAAAAATGGCCGCGCTTACTTATGCCACTGAGAGCATTGTTTATATGTCTACTGGGAATATGATTCGTGGAATGAATGACTATTATATGGAAACAGCAGTTTGTAAGGTTTATGGATCAGAAGCTTTATGGAGTGTTGTTGATATGGGAATGCAGGTCGCAGCTGGTAACGGATACATGAAAGAATATCCTTATGAAAGAATTATGCGTGACTCCCGTATTAATCTAATTTTTGAAGGTACAAACGAAATATTGCGAGCATTAATTGCTCTCTCTGGAGTTAGAGGTCCGTCTGAGGATTTAAAAGAACTCGGTAAAATTTCGGATGTTTCAAGTGCCCTATCGGATCCTATAAAATCGTTGGGAGTATTTACTAAATTTGCAAGAAAGCGCATGAGCGACATGACTGGTTCGCAAAAATTAGAATGGGTTCATCCTGATTTTCAAGATCAAGCTGAAAAATTCGCATCAATGTTAGGGAAATTTGCGATTTCTGTTGAGGACACATTAATCAAATATGGTAAAAAAATTATTGATAACGAAATGCCACAGGGAAGACTGGCAAATATGTGCATGGAGCTCTATGTAATATTAGCAGTGCTTTCAAGAACCACAACGATTTTAAATGATCCGTCGATATCGGCAGAAAAGAAAGAATATGTGTCAAAGATGACTAAGTATATTTGCAAAATATCCCGACAAAAATTTATGCAAGAAAATAAAGCAATGACAAAAAATTATGATAAAACCATTGCAAAAATTTCTGAGGTTGTGACCAGTCAAGGTGGCTACGGACTAGATATAATAGATTTTTAAATGATAAAAATGTTTTATAGTTTTTATAAAATCAAAAAACAATGCTTTACTCCCAAGGGGCTTTTGCCCTTGGGAATTATTTTAACATTGTTTCTCTTTGTTGGTTGTTCATCGAATAAAAAAGAAAACACGTATGTAAAGCCAGTTGATGCCATTTTAAATCGAGTAGGGCAGACGATTGATACCATAAAAAATGAAATTGATAGTCCCATTGCTAAAAAGATAGAGGAGGGCAATATTGCACAGGGGGAAAAAATAATTTATACCCTCACACCTTCAGTTACCTTAAAATCTCCCTTTAAAAATGTTACGGCTGACTATGGCCTAGAAGATGTAACCGCAACACATTTATACGCAGTTGATTTTAATTTTGACGGTTATACAGACTTAGTTATTCTTCCTGATTATTACTCTAAGCCCATGTGGTATCAGTTTAATTCACAAACAAATAAATTTGAATTACTGGAATATGAACCGATGCCGGAGGTTGTGCGCGCGAGTTTTTTAGCTTTTTATGATTTTGATCGCGACGGGCATCTCGATCTTTTGACTGGAACTCTAAACCAAAAAAGTGCCATGAGACCAGTACCGTGGAGAGTTTTTTTAAATGTTGGAGATAAAAAACGAGTAAAATTTTATGAAATCAAAAATGTATTTCCTGTTTCCGATTCTACTAGTGGCATTGCTTTTTTAGATTTTGATCAAGATGGAATGATTGATTTATTTCAACCCAATTGGTTTGCTCTTGATGGTTCTGGTTTAGCCCGTCCTGATATTTTATGGAAAGGGGTAAAATTATTTACCACGGGACTTGAATTTTCCAATCAAAGTGGACTTTTACAAGACGAACATCGATTTCAAAAAGCGACTAAGGATTATTTAAATGCAACTCCAAGTTTTGGTGCAAGTATATGTGATATTGATCGCAACGGTACTACAGATATTTTAACAACATCATCAAATGGTTTTAATAATAAATTATGGAGCTATACTAAAGAATATTTAGGTGGCAGTGAAATAGAACTATTTAGAGATATCGCAGAAGCATCGGGATTTGCTTCCGATGAAACAGGAGAAAAACTTTTAAGAGGTGGGGGAAATAATTTTTTCTCTTTATGTTTTGATTATAATAATGATTCGTTGGTCGATACTTTAATTGGAAGCTTAAATAAGGAATCAGCAAGCGAGACACAAGATAGGTCTAGCGTGCTTACAGGGTCAACTAAAGGATATCCGCCGCGCTTTATTCGCTCAGAATTTTATCGAGAGTCAAATAATGAAAAGTATGTTGAAGGAGATAGAAGAGGCGTGTTGATCGATTATAACAATGACGGGTTTATTGATTTTTTAGTTGATAATGCAGGTTTTCCTCCAGATTCAAGAACGGTTTTTTTTGAACAGCAAGGTGATCATGCTTTTGTTGATCGGGCAAAAGAATTTGGTATTGATATCGTTAACCCAAGCGGCACTGTTGTTTTGGATCTAAATAGAGATGGGAGTTTAGATTTTATTTCTGGGCAGTCTAAGCTTAGAACAGGTCAATATTTAGAAGAGAAGACAAAACTTTATGCGTTTTTAAATGTTAGTAAAAATAAAAATAAATCATTGAGAGTTTTTTTGAAATCAGATGAAGCAAATCCTTCTGCCATTGGTGCTACCATTGAAGTTGTTACCAATAAAAGAAAATTATGGCGAATTGTTGAGTATGTTTCTGGTTCGCTACCCTCGCAGAATGAGGAAGGCATTCATTTTGGTTTGGCCCAAGATTTAATCAAGGAAATTATAGTGACCTGGCCAATAAAAAAGAATGGTAAAACTTTAATTAGAAATTACAAAGTTAGTGAAAAAATATTAAAAAATAAAAACCATCGGCTAATACTAAGAGAAGATGGCAACATTGAATAAAATTTCTATGTTGCGCATGGTGGCTTTTTAAAAACATGACGAATGTCATGCTGAGCATAGGTGTAAAATACTCTAAAATATCCATTAATCTATCAATTATTTTCATAACATATGGTTAAAGTTTAACCCAAGGACTTTATGAAAGCAGCACTAAGCCAAGCATTTAAAGACAAATCGTTTTCAACTGAATTACTACGAATCTATTTAGGAATTGCGCTATTTTTAAAAGGAATCTATTTCATTGGACATATGTCTGATCTTTTTTTGCATATCTCACACCGATTTCAATACATAGATTTTATTTTTGCTCACTACGTGGTTCTTGCCCATATCGTAGGTGGTTTATTTATTGCTTTAGGGCTTTTTACTCGCTATGCGGCCCTTGCCAATATTCCAGTTCTTTTTTCGGCAATAGTTTTTGTTAAAATTAAACTGGGATTTTTCTCATCTGGGGCAGAGTTTGAATTGGCAGTAATGGTGTTTATGTTGCTTCTATTCTACGTGGTTCAGGGGTCAGGGAAAATTTCACTAGACTCTTATATTAAAGAGTCTTACGACAAAATTAATAAAGAAAATTAGTTTTAAGTGTTCTTATCGTCTTTTGTGTTTTGTGATTTTTTGAACTCATTAATTCCCTGGCCAATGCCTTTAGCAAGTTCTGGGATTTTTTTAGAGCCAAATAATAAGATAACTATGGCAAAAACTAATAATAATTCTGATGCGCCTAATCCAAACATAATGATTCTCCTTGGTCCCATTATAAAGACTAAGGACTAGGACAAATATGACAAAGATCATAAATGAAAATGTGTAAAAGCACATCTTTAATGACGAAAATAACTGATAATCACGATTATAAATAAGATAAGGTAGAAAAAATGAAAGTTTTTAAATTGTTCGCAATTGGGGTGATTGGTTTGGCCATTGTTGGCTATGTTGTTATGCAAGCACGACTATCTGGCTTCAGAGAAAACTATGCACCCATTCAGCCGGTGAAATTCTCCCATAAAATTCACGCTGGAGATAATAAAATTGATTGTATGTACTGTCATTTTGCCGCTGACAAAGGCCGCCATGCAGGTATTCCGCCAACAGGTTTATGTATAAATTGCCATTCAAAAATTAAGACAGATTCTGTAGAGGTGAAAAAAATTAAAACTGCTCTTTCTACAGGAAAGAATATCGAATGGGTAAGAGTGCACAACCTACCTGATTTTGCATATTTTAATCACTCTCAACACGTTAATGTTGGAAAGGTTAGTTGTCAGTCTTGTCATGGTCCAGTTGAGACTATGGAAGTTTTAAGACAGGCCAAGCCAATGAATATGGGGTGGTGTATTGAGTGTCACCGCGATAGTGGTATCGCACCTCCACAAGATCACAAAACTGCCTCAGGTGGTAACTGCGCTTCTTGCCATTATTAATTTAAGCTTAATTACTAGGAAAAGATATGAAGATTAAAGAAACCGACACCACTGAAAATTTGCACGATCATGACCACGATCATGAGCATGAACACGATCATGACCACGATCATAAAACTGGCCTTCCCACACTTGAAGAAAAAGTGGCGGACTTTGATGTTGAAAAAAGCTATTGGCAAGACATTCATCAAAAAGTATTAGACCCTAAAACTAATAAGGATGAATTTAAGGAAGGAGAATTTGATTCTTTTTCTGTCAGTAAAAATCGCCGTGACTTTCTTAAGATAATGGGCTTTTCGTTTACTATGTTGCCAATGGCTTCATGTACAAAAGGGATAGTAAGAAAGGCTGTCCCATATTTAGAAAAAACTGATACCGTTATTCCAGGTGTCGCTCAATGGTATGCTTCTACATTTGATTCAGTGCCAGTTCTTTTAAAAACCAGAGAAGGGCGCCCGATAAAAGTAGAAGGAAATGATTTATCTACTTATACCATGGGTGGAGCAAGCGCTCAGACTCAAGCAAGCGTTCTATCATTGTATGACTCGTATCGATTAAAAACTCCAATGAAGGATGCAAATCCTTTAAGTTATGAGAAGGCATTGTCCGAAGTGAGAGGATTGTTAGAAAAGGCTTCAAAGGATGGCCAAGAAATCTATCTTGTCACTGAGGCCCTTAGATCGCCTACACAAGTAAGCTTAATTGAAGAATTACAAAAAAAATATTCTGCCATTAAGCATATTGTTTACCAAAACAATATAGGTGGTTCTATTCATGGTGCTTTAGGAGAAAATTATTTTGTAGAATATGATCTTAGCAATGTTAAGTACCTTGTTGGTATTTCTTCTGACTTTTTAGGCACAGGAGATGCGGCAGTTCATCTTTCAAAGCAATATGCAAAAAGAAAAGAAGAATCTCTTCATGGAAATCCATTTAAGCACGTTCAAGTAGAATCCCGTCTAAGTTTAACGGGTTCTAATGCTGATGATCGTTTAGTTCTAAGTCCCGACGAAGTATTGGCTTTTGTTACAAGTCTTTATTTTAAAGTGGTAGGTGCTTCTGAAATTGAAAAAACCAATAGTGCGATTAGTGCGGCTATTAATTCGGTGTATGGGCAGTTAACAAAATATAAATCTCAATCCCTTCTTATTGTAGAATCAGGAGACTTGAGAGTGCTTAGAATGGTTCACCAAATTAATTCTACTCTGGGTAATTTTGGGAATAGTTTTAAGGCCAACAAATTTCCTTTTGTTAAAAATACACAGGGAGAGAAGTTTGACGAATTAGTACACAAACTTTCAAAAAATAGAAGTAATGTAGACACGGTAATCATGGTTAATGTGAATCCTTATTATGATTATCCTAACCAAGAGCTTTTAAATACTGCTTTTGAAAGAATTCCGCATAAAGTAATTTTTACTACTGCTGAGAATGAAACAAGTAAAAAATCTGAGTATGTTTTCCCACTTTCTCATCAATTTGAAATGTGGGGCGATACATTGGTGTCGTTGTCCGAGGTGGCCATTACTCAGCCAGTAATTAACCCATTATTTAATTCTAAATCCGCCGCAGAGATGTATTTGACTCTTTTAGAGAAAACAGAAACAGTTGATGTGTACATGAAAGAAGTTTGGAAGAAATATTTTTCTTCTGAAATTGGTCTATTTAAGAGCGTAGATACTTTTTGGAACGAATCAGTTCAAAATGGTGTTTTCAAAATTTCTTCGGCCCATGATTCTTCTTTAAACGGCAAAAAAATTATTTTAGATTCTGATGCAAAGGCAATTTTAAGTTCCGTTGATTTAAGTGGCGAAAAGATATTCGTTGAACTTTATGAAAAAAGTATCGGTACCGGAAATTATGCTAGTAACCCTTGGCTGCAAGAATTACCAGATCCGATAACAAAAGTTACTTGGGATAACTACGCACAAATATCTTCTCATTTAGCTAAAAAATTCGATCTGGTTACCGGCGATATGATTGAGTTAAAAGTTGATCAATCAAAAGTTGTTTTACCTGTTCTTGTTCAAGCTGGGCTTGCGAAAAATACCATAGCAGTGGCAGTTGGGTATGGTAGAACTGTTTCAGGGAAAGCGGCATTAAACGTAGGGAAGAATGTTTATCCATTTGCAAAGTTTAATGAGTATGGATTGGCTTGGTCTAATAAAAATGTAAGTTTTACAAAAACTGGAAGTAAGTATCAATTGGCTTTAACTCAAACCCATCATTCTATTGAGGGAAGAGATTTATATAGAGAAACTACTCTAGAAAAATTTGTAAAAAATCCAAAAGCTGGAAATGAGAAAAAAACTCATCTTATGACTATGTGGAGTGAACACAAAAAAACCGGACATCAATGGGCCATGGCCATTGATTTAAATAAATGTAACGGTTGTTCAGCTTGTATTGTGTCTTGTAATGCTGAGAATAACGTACCAGTTGTTGGTCGAGAAGAAGTGCTACAACGAAGAGAAATGCACTGGATGAGAATTGATCGTTATTATAAAGGTAATGACGAAAATCCGTCAGTTGCTTTCCAACCAATGACTTGTCATCATTGTGATAATGCCCCTTGTGAAACAGTGTGTCCGGTATTGGCCACTGTTCATAGTTCCGAAGGGATGAACCAACAAGTTTATAACCGCTGTGTTGGTACTAGATATTGTGCGAACAACTGTCCGTATAAGGTACGCCGTTTTAACTGGTTTGATTACCCACATGCTGATCCAAATGAAAATATGGTTCTTAACCCTGACGTTGCGGTGAGAAGTCGTGGGGTTATGGAGAAGTGTTCACTCTGTATTCAACGAGTACAAGATGCTAAATTACAGGCCAAGAAAGAAGGTCGCGAAGTTAAAGATGGTGAGATTAAGTTAGCTTGTCAGCAAAGTTGTGCGTCTGATGCCATCGTTTTTGGTGATTTAAATGATCCAGAAAGTAAGATTTCAAAAATGGTAAAGGATTCTAGAAACTTTACAGTGTTAGAAGAATTAAATGTTAAACCAAGATTAAGTTATTTAACGAAAGTAAAAAATAAGGAATAAGCCATGTCTGGGCACGATTACACAAGTGAACTTAGAAAACCCTTAATTACTCAGAAGCGTACTTATGGGGAAATTACTAATGATGTCTTAACTACAATTGAAGGACCTCCTTCGACTGCATGGTACGTGGCATTTTCAATTGCGGTATTAACTCTTTTGATGGGATTGGCCGTTGTTGTTTACCAGGTGAAAACAGGAATTGGGACATGGGGGTTGAATAAAACTATTGGATGGAGTTGGGATATTACGAACTTCGTTTTTTGGGTTGGTATTGGCCACGCAGGTACTTTCATTTCTGCCATCTTGCTATTATTTAGGCAAAAATGGAGAACATCTATTAACCGTGCCGCCGAAGCGATGACTATTATCGCAGTTTGCTGTGCAGGGATTTATCCCTTAATTCACATGGGAAGACCTTGGCTTGCTCACTGGGTTTTTCCTTACCCAAATACTAGAGATATCTGGCTAAATTTTAGATCCCCTCTATTGTGGGACGTTTTTGCAATCAGTACATATTTAACTGTTTCAGCGGTTTTTTGGTACGTAGGATTAATTCCAGATTTCGCCACAATGAGAGATCGAGCAAAAACAGAAACAAAAAAGAAAATCTATAATCTTTTAAGTTTTGGTTGGAACGGTTCTCATCGCACTTGGCATCGTTATGAAATACTTTGTTTGATTTTAGCTGGGCTTGCAGCACCCCTAGTTGTTTCAGTTCACACTATCGTAAGTATGGACTTTGCCACTTCAGTTATACCTGGATGGCATACGACAATTTTCCCTCCGTACTTTGTTATTGGAGCGGTCTTTTCTGGTTTTGCCATGGTTTCAACTCTTTTAATTATCACTAGAAAAGTAATGAAGTTTGAACACATCATCACTCGCTCTCACATCGAAGCGATGTGTAAGGTAATTATTTTAACCGGGATGTTGGTTGGTTTTGCGTACGCGACCGAGTTTTTCATTGCTTGGTATGGTGGAAATGAATATGAACGCTATACTTTCATTAACCGCGCCACTGGGCCTTATGCTTGGGCTTATTGGTTGATGGTTAGCTGTAACGTGATCTGGCCTCAGCTTCTATGGTTTAAGGCCATTAGAACGAATATGGTTTTGGTCTTTATTATTAGTATCATTGTAAATATCGGTATGTGGTTTGAACGATTTGTAATTATTACTACTTCTCTTCATCGCGATTTTCTTCCTTCAAGCTGGGCAATGTACACACCAACTTGGGTAGAAATTGCTACTTTTATTGGAAGCTTTGGGCTCTTTTTCACTCTTTTCTTACTATTTGTTCGCTTCTTGCCAGCAATTGCCGTAAGTGAAGTGAAATCAGTTTATAAGTTTGCAAGAAAAGACAATCATTAAGAAAAAACGGAGAGCAAGTTTATGAGTCAAAAATATATTGTAGCAAGTTTTGATGATGAGCATGACCTAGTTCATGCAGCTCATGAAGTAAAAGATGTTAAGGCAGAGATTGTCGATTTTTTTACCCCATTTCCAGTTCACGGTTTAGATGATCTTTTAGGTATTACAAGAACAAGGCTTCCTTATGTTACTTTTGGCGCGGGAGCATTTGGGTTAACGTTAGCGATTCTTTTTCAAATATGGACTTCAGCTTATGACTGGCCAATAAATGTAGGTGGTAAGCCGATGCTTTCTATTCCTGCGTTTATTCCAATAACTTTTGAGCTTATGGTTCTGTTTGGAGCACTCAGTACTGTTTTGGCGTTCTTTATTGTTTCAAAATTATATCCATCAAAAAATGTTAAGCTTCTAAATGTGAGGCAACTAGATGATAAATTTTTGATGTTGGTTAAAGTTCAAAATAACCAAGACGCTCTTGAAAAAATCTTAAAAGAAAAATCTAGTGATTTAAAAATTTTAAATGAGGAAAATCTGTGAAGACAGCTAATTTTTTATTTCTATTTAGTGCGCTCTTTTTTGTAGCTTGTGCAAAAAGTGATAAAGAGCCAGGTTACGAGTATATGCCAGACATGGTGTATTCCCAAGCTGTAGAAGCTTATTCCGCTAGTTCGGTAACACCAAATGGTGCTTCGATGATGTATCCGCCAAAGGGATCTATTGCTCGAGGATACAAAGTTTTTGCCTACGGAAATAGTGATGATGAAAAAGAAAGGGCCGGTGAAGAATTAACTGATCCTCGTGAGTTCAGCGAAAAGAGACTACAAAGAGGAGAACTTCTTTACGGAAAAATGTGTCTAGTTTGTCATGGGAAAACAGGTCTTGGTGATGGACCTGTGGCTTCGAAATACACAGAGCCACCTGCGTTTAACGGAAGAGCATTAAGAAATTATAAACCCGGTCAAATTTATCATGCGATCGTAAAAGGTTATGGTGATATGCCAAGCCATGAAGCGCAGTTAAATGATGATGATCGCTGGGATGTTATTTTATACGTACAAAAATTACAAAAAGTTGAATAGAGGATAAAATGGATAAGTTAAAATTTGAAACTCCAAAAACGTTAAAACAATATCTTTGGGGAGCCGTGGGAATAGGTGTGCTTGTCACTTTATTATCTTTTTTTCACTCGCCTACGAGATTTTGGGTTAACATAGTTATTAATAATTTTTATTTCACTGGTATGGCTTTATCTGGTCTATTCTTTTTATCGTTGCAAAATCTTACAAAGTCATCTTGGATGCGCTCTTATCAAAGAATTCCAGAAGCAATGATGGGCTATCTTCCAATTGCCTTTGGTTTGGTTTTATTTGGGTTACTTGGAAGTCATACGGTTTATGAATGGACTCATACCGAACTTGTTAAGCATGATGAAATTCTCATTAAAAAAGTAGGCTATTTAAACATGCCATTTTTTGTGACAAGAATTATTATGTATTTTGCCATCTGGATGAGTTTTTCATACCTGATTAAAAAATTAATTAATAAATTTAATGGTAAAAATGGGGAACAAGTAAGAGATCAATTATCGGTGGTTTCTGCTATCTCCATGGTATTTTTTGCACTAACTTTTGCTTTTTTTAGCTATGATCTTTTAATGTCCATTGAGCCACACTGGTTTAGTACAATTTATTCTGTATATACTTTCTCTGGTATGTTTGTTGGTGGTGTTGCTTTTATTACGCTCGCATTAATTATCCTACAGTCTTTAGGCTACCTAAAGGAATATGTAACCATTAACCATTTTCATGATTTAGGAAAATGGATGTTTGGAATGAGTACATTCTGGGCTTATATATGGTTTTGTCAGTACATGCTTATTTGGTATTCAAATATTCCTGAAGAGACCCAGTATTATATTTTACGTGATCATGGAAATTGGAAATGGCTATTCTGGACTAATTTTGTCATAGCTTTCTTGATTCCATTTTTTGGATTGCTAACAAGAAATTCTAAAAGAAACATGTTTAATTTGGCCATTGTTTCGGTTATCATCTTAGTTAGTCGTTGGGTAGATCTTTATACATTAGTTGCACCAAAGATTTATGAACACAATCACGTGGATGCCATCATTGGGCCATATGAGATAGTGTCAGCGTTTTTGTTTGCTGCAGTTTTTGTTTTAGTATTTATGAAAATGCTAAGTCAAAAAAGTTTAATTGTTAAAAATGATCCTTACTTTGAAGAAGGAACGCATTTAGAACAATAAGATTTTGAAGACCACTCAAAGCGACTTGAAATTTATTTAATTAAAATTTATCAATAATATATTTTCGAAGGATTGAAAATGATTAGAGAATTTGATCAAAATTCATTAAAGAATAATTTAATTAAACTTTCAGGTGAAGAGCTAGGAGTGGTTTCTAACTCTGTAATCGAAAAATCAGAGAGCCAATTGCAAATTGTTCATAAAAGTATTGCTGATTTTAATGAAATTTTAAGCAATATTCGTGTGATGAATAATAGCTTTGAATTGATTGGTTCAAACGTATCAACTCTTACTACAAATTCTGAAGCCTCTGCTACGCAATTAAATTCAGTCGCAAATCAAATGAATAATCTAGAAAACCAATTTCTATTTGTTAACGATCTTTTAAAAACAATTAATAGTATTTCAGATCAAACCAATTTATTAGCACTGAATGCTTCTATCGAAGCGGCTCGGGCTGGAGAAGCTGGAAAAGGTTTTAGTGTAGTAGCTAGCGAGGTAAAGGAATTATCAAAAACTACAAAAATAGCAAATACTCAAATTCAAGATAAATTAGGTGAAATTGCAAAGTCGATAAAAATGTTATCTACCGAAGTTTCAAGATCCCTTCAGTCTATGGATGAATCGCTAAAAAAAGTACACGAAGCTAAGGGTTTAATTGATAATACCAAAGCCAATAGCCGTGAAATTAATAATATTGTAAATGCCGCAATAGATAGTTTTAATAAATTGCAAGTCAGTTCCAAAGGAGTTTCTAATCAGTTATTAGAATTAGGGACAATTGGAAAAACTTTTACCTACTTAATTGAATTATTAAAAATTGTAGAAAAAACGGTCGAAGAAAACCCACTTCAACGACTTGAACCAGTGGTGCTTGCGAGTACCCACTATGACCCAAATAAGTTTTCCGCCGATCAAAGAGAATATCGACTTGAAGACCATGAAATTCTTATTTCATCAACAGATCTAAGAGGAGTTATTACTTTTGCTAACGATGCATTTTGCAAAGTTGCAGGATTTAAAAAAGAAGATTTGGTTGGAAAACCCCATAATATTATTCGCCATCCTGATATGCCTAAAATTGCATTCGAAGATCTATGGGGAGTTATTCGCGGTGGGAAGTTGTGGCAGGGGATAGTGTGTAATAAAAATTCGCGAGGAGAAAACTACTGGGTTGTGGCCACCGTATTTCCTTGCTATGAAAATGATAAAATTGTGGGCTATTTATCAGTTCGTGGTAAACCTTCAGAGTCAACCATTGCAGCGGCAAAAGAAGCCTATCGGAAATTGCAATAGCAAAATAAAATAGATAATAGATAATTATAAACAATAGTTTTTATAGGAACTATCAATTATTATTCACGGAGGAATAGTGAAATTAGTATTAACATTTTTGTTATTTTGTCATTTTAACGTCAGTTTTGCAGAAGACATCGTTTTGGGTTCTTCGCTTCCACTCACAGGCCCAGCGGAAGGCTTAGGAGTGGAACTAAAGGCAGGCTACGATGCCTATTTTTCAAAAATAAATGCAGCTGGAGGAATAAAGGGCAATAAAATTATTGTAAAGGCCAAAGACGACCAGTACGAACCGCGAAATACTTCAATGAATAGCACTGAGCTATCAGAAAAAGAAAAAGTTTTTGCTCTTTTTGGTTATGTGGGCACACCAACTACGCAAGTAGCACTTCCTGTTGTCGATAAAAACAATATCCCACTATTTGGTATGTTTACAGGAGCGGGAATTTTTAGAAACCCCGTAAATAAAAATGTATTTAACGTTAGGGCTTCATATAATGAAGAGGCAGAAAAACTAGCTAGCTATTATGTCGATAAAAATAAATTTTCAAAAATTTCTTTAGTGGTTCAGGCCGATGCATTCGGGGGGGCATTAAAAGATGCAACAATTGCTGCTCTTAAAAAAAGAAATTTAGCTGTTCACTCAGAAGGCTCATATTTAAGAAACACTACAGATGTGCAAGGTGCATTTGATAAAGTTGCACCAACAACTCCAGATGTTATTATTTTTGTTGGTACATATAAGGCCATGGCCGAGTTTGCTAAAATTATGAAAGCTAAGAATTTAAAATCTGAATTGGCGACTATTTCTTTTATTGGAACGAAGGGACTAATGGATGCTACTGGAGCGAATGGAGAGGGGATTATTATTTCGCAAGTAATGCCAAACCCTTTTGATGCAAGTATTGGTATTGTAAAAAGCTACCAAGAAGCAATGAAAGCAGCGGGGAATTCAAATTTTACCTATGGATCCCTTGAAGGTTATGTCTACGCTTATTTGTTTTCAAAAATTGTTGAAACTCTTCCGACTCCAATAACACGCGAATCATTTGTTAAAGCAGCATCTACTTTTAAAGCAGATCTTGAAGGTTTAAGTGTGGATTTTTCACGAGGTGGAAATCAGGCACTTGGAAAAATTTATCTGACAAAAATTAGTGGTGGAAAAATTCAATCACTAGAATAAAAAATATTTGAATAAATTATACTCGACAGTTGAATTTTTAATCGTTAAGAATTTAATTGTCGGGTTTATTTTGAATTTTTTCTTAGAATGCTCTTGAGATCTTCTTATTAATCGTTCTTTAACTCTCACAAATTTTTCAATAATTTAAATATCATCCCCAGCGGTTTAATTTCTTAAAATATATTATGTTTAGAATTAGTTTTATTCACCGATAATTTGGCGAACAAATAATTGGTGGAAATAAAAGTGAATATAAATATTTTAGAAAGTGATCTAATAAATTTTCTTCCATTTTTTATTGCAAATAGTGAAGGTGAACTAGTTTTTTGCAATGACCTTTTTGCTCATGCTATGGAATATGAACCAAAGGATCTCATTGGGAAAAAAATGAATACCTTTAAGTCGGGGATGCATACCGAGGAGTTTTATCGAGAGCTTTGGCAAACACTTAAAAGTAAAAAAAC
>CAYWBR010000007.1:0-37108 GCA_964456675.1 uncultured Bacteriovorax sp.
TAAAACCTTTTTTACCCTTGAGAACGTGCGACTTTCTTCCCAGAAACCACAGGCGCCCTTCTTCGTCAAAATACCCAACGTCTCCCATTCTATGCCAAATAGAATCGCCATCGTAGATTTTTGCCGCTTGTGTTTTATCATCCATATCATGGTATTTTTCTGTGACAACTGTTCCCCGTACGATAATTTCACCCGGTGTGTTTGGTTTTTGGTGACAGAAATGTTCTCCATTAAAATTTTCAATAATATCATCTGTTATTGGTATGAGCTTAATTTCAATTTGAGGAGCAGGCATTCCAATACAAGTACCTTTTCCTTCTTCTGAAGATCTCACAGTATTTTTTAGAATGTATTCACCGCTAATATTTGATACGGGTAAAGATTCTGTTGCACCATAAGGGGTGAAAGTCGTTCCGTAAGGAAGAAGTGGTTTAAATTTACGGTGCAGATTTATTGATACAGGAGCACCAAACATAGCTAGTACGCGTACACTTTTTAAAGAGAGTTTTTTATGAATACAGTATTCGGCAACCCTATCCCAAATGGCAGGTGAACCGGCCATAAAGGTAGGTTTTAGATCTTCAATATGATTATATAAGTTTTGAGGATTGCACTTTGCTGGTGCACTCGTATCCATGTCGGGTATAATTGAACTCATTCCCATGGCAAGTGTAAAAAGTGAAAAAAGAGGGAATCCTGGTAGATCAACATCTTCCGAACTTAGGCCAAACATCTCTTTTAGAATGTCTGTTTGGGCATTAAATATAGCATGAGTATATTCAACACCTTTTGGAATTCCTGTTCCTCCTGAAGTAAATAAAATCGCTGCCAAATCATTGGGTTCAATTTCCTGCCCAGTAAAATTTTGCAGTTTTTCATTTTTCATCTCATTGATAGATATAGCGGTAGATTTTTTTAAAATACGATCGACAAAAAACAATCGGGATAAAAGTGATCGTGATCGTTTTTTTGTGGTAACTTGAAATTTAATTGATTTAAAAGTAGAGGGGAAAAAATATTTAATAAAGTGTATTTCTTTTTCAGCAATTAAACCAACTGGCGAAACCTGTTTGATACACTTTAATAAGTTTTTACGCCCCATACCTGGATCAATCAATACAGGAATAATTCCACTTTTAAATAGTGCAAATACCATGGCGTGGAATTCTAAACTTGGCTTTAAAAAAAGTAGCGTTTTGTCTCCCTTTTTTAATCCCAGCTTAAAAAGTTGATGGCAGAACTGATTGATTAAAACTTCGAGCTCTTTAAATGATAATGTTTGGTATTTATAGCGCTTATTTTTTTTCTCTATTCTTGGATAGTAGAGTGCTGTCTTGTTCGGCTGAGTTTTGGCCAGAAATGTTATTCGCTCAGCAATGTTTGTGTGGTTTTCAGTTAAATTTTGCATGATTAATGATGAATTACATTCTTTTTGATGGTTTTATATTGTAAAAAATCACTAATTGCTTCTAGTGAATTATCTGGACAATCTTCTAATAGATAGTGACCTGCGTTTTTAAATGTTTTTGTTTGGGCAGATGGGAAAATTTCTTTAAAGCGACTGAAAAAATCCATAGTAAAACAAAAATCTTTTTCTCCCCATAATAATAGTTTCGGGCAGCTTAATTGTGAGAGCTTATTTTCGATTGATTTTAAAGTAGAAAAACTTGGATGATCCTTTGACATTGGGATATCTTTTACAAACTTGGCCGTAGCAATTCTTGAAGCGTAATTGTGATAAGGATAGAGATAGCCTGATTTGATTTCTTTAGATAGTGGCTTATTTACGGCCATAAAAGTTGCAGGTCCAGCAAATCCATTAAATGTTCTGATAAACCATTCTCCCCATGAATTTTTTCGAAGTAAATCAATAGTCCATGGTATCTTTGCGCTAGTGAAGGCCGCTGTGTTCATATAGGTTATGCTTAAAACGTTTTCTGGTGCGTGCACTGCAAGCCCTGAGCCAATGGCTCCACCCCAATCGTGGACAATTAAGTGATATTTTGTTGTTCCGATATGGGCTACAAGCTTTTTTAAGTTTTCAATATGGTCTTCTAAACGATAAGAAAAATTCTCAGGCTTGTCTGAAAGCCCACATCCGATATGATCTGGAGCAATGACGTGATAACGGTTTTTTAATCCATGAATTAAGTGGCGGTAAAAAAAGGACCATGTTGGATTGCCATGAATTAGAAGTACGGTTTCGTGTTCTTGACTTCCTTCTTCCACGTAACTTTGAAAAACACCAGGAAGAGTTTCAAATTTTTTGGTTGTAAATGGATATAATTTTTTTAAATCAGTGGGAAGTGTTACTGTTTCCATGAAACTCCTAACATGATTGAAGATAACCCAGAGCCAATACCGAGAAGGGCAATAAATTCATTATCTAAAAATAAATTTTTCTGTGCCCCATCTATTAAAGTAACAGGAAGGGCCGCGGAACCTGTATTGCCATAGAGTGGGTATGTTTTATGTGTTTTTAAATGTTCTAGGCCTACGGATTCTAGGCTTAATTTTTCGTGTGCAATTCCGACTTGATGAGTGAGGACAGCATGAATATTTTCACGAGTAATATTTAAATTATTTAAAATTAAATCAAAATTATTTTTCGCCAACTTCAATCCATAATGCATTAACTCTTCCGAATCTGTTTCCATTGTTAGATCATGGATATTTCCATCCCCACGACATAAATGATTGGCATCCGAATCTGTTAAAATTGAGCCACCAATTATTTGGGGGCCAGTTTTTTTTGCATGGTCTTTATGCGATAAAACCATACCGGCACCAGCAGAACCGATAGTTAGATTAGCAAAATATTTTTTTAAATCTTTTCTTGTTATATTGGGATCAGTCGTTAATTTGTGAATTGTTTGTTTGATTAAAGGACCAGAGTTTTCTCCGGTGACGATTAATGCATTCTTAATCATTCCAGTTTCAATCATTTGACTTGCAACTACAATCCCATTTAGAAAACCTAAACATGCATTTGATAAATCAAAGATTTGGCATTCGGCCTTTAATTTTAAATTTTGATGGATTACTGAAGCTGTTGCAGGTTCAAGAAAATCGCGGCAAACACCACAGTGAATGAGTAGATCGATTTCATGAGGATTCATCTGGGCATTTTCTAATGCTTTTTTCCCAGCTGCGGAAGATATGCTACTTGGAGGAGTGCCAGGCTCCCATAGTCCACGCTCAATAATTCCCGTCATAAGTTCTAATCGACCTGGTGAAACTTTTAATCGGTCATACAGGCCAATAAGATCTTCTTCTAAACTTAGAGAGGTTTTTTTGATTTTTGGAAACTCAATGGCCATTCCTGTAATGATTGCGTGATTAAATTTCATCAATTAGATCCATTTTGTAAAAGATGTAGATTAGTCATAGAAATTCCCGAAAGCATGGCACCGACAATTCCTAAAAATCCTTGATCTGTACCTGCCAGATAAAGTCCTTGGACTTCAGTAAAGCGTCCATCTCTTATTTTTTCAGGACTTCCATATACAGCTCCACCAAAGTGCCCAGTGTAGCGCACGATCGTTGTAGGACTAAAAACATCTTTAAATAAGTAGTCGCCATTAAATTCAGGTAAGACATTTTTTAAAAGTTCTAAATTTTGTTGTCCCACCCATTCTTTCTTTTCTAAATAGGCTTTGCGATCTGTTTTTAATAATTCATTCCATAGATTAAAGTTTGCCATGCTCGTAACTCTTAACCAGCCTTCTTCCAGAGTATCTTGAGAGAAATTGTTTGGGAAACAAAGTACGGCGCTTTGATTATCAATAAATTCAGTGGGTGCTCGATATAAATATTGAGGGCGATTATTGTAAAAAATAATAGTCGCGTCTGTTCCTAATGTATTTGGTTTATCTTTTGTTATAAAAATACTTTCAGTAAAGGATAGTTTACCGATTGCAGATGGTTTAACTTCAAAGTTTTCATGAAGCAAACTCAATGTTTCAAAACGACCAATTGTAGATAGTATGTCATTGCATTCTATTATTTTATTGCCATTTAATATGACACCAGTAACTTTACCACTTTCAGATTTTAAAATTTTTGTCACTTGGTGTTTAAAGCGAATTTCTCCACCTAAAGATTCAATTTTTTTTAAAAGAAGATCAATAATTGTGCGAACTCCACCTTCAGGGCGAGAGAAGCCTTCAAAGTAAATTGATTTAAACATGATAGCAAATTGAGAAAAATCCATGTCGTTTTCCCATGCACTACCGTAGATAAGTAGGGGGCAAAAAACCATTTCAATCAATTCTTCGTTTTTAATAAAGGTGCGTACAACATCTTTGGCCATATAAGATTTATTATCTAGTGCCACTTCATTAAAGTTTTTTATGTGCTCAGTAAGTTTTAAAAAGCCATCAACTTCTTGTGGGAAATTCTGATGAATACTAGCAATAAAATCTTCAAATTCATTAGTGAATTTTAAAGTATGCTCAGGAAATTGAATTAGAGAATAGCGCTGAGGAGAGAGTTTAAAGTCATCAATAGTAATACGAAGTTGTTTTAATATTTTATGAAAGGGCTTTGCTCGCTCATTGGCCTTAACGGTATTTGTAAGCGCGTGAAGACCTACGTCAAACTCTCTTTTTCCTCTTTTGTAATAAGAGTTAAGCCCTCCAGAAATAGAGTGCTTTTCTACGATCATAACTTTTTTTCCAAACATTAAAAGACGAATGGCAGACGCCATGCCTGCCATTCCAGCTCCAATAACGATGGTGTCGACCTTTTCTTGGTTCATTCGCTTTAATTAATTAAATTTTGGAGATAAGTATTCAACACAAGATTTCATTGTAGCTAATTTTGGGTAATCTTCTTGTGGAACTTCAATCTTATGACGTTTTTTTAATTCCATTACGATATCTAAAAAATCCATTGAATCTAGGTCTAGTTGCTCTCTTAATAAAACTTCATCTTTAATTCCTGTAACATCGTCATCAAGAGCGATATCAGCGATAATGTTTAATACGTGAGTTCTAACTTGTTCGTAGTTTTGAGTAGTCATTGATTTTCTCCTTCTTGTTTTTTATTCGTATTTTTTAATAATTACGGTTGAATTAATTCCTAGCATCCCAAATGAATTGTTGAGAATAGTTGATACGTTTTTTTGTAGTGGCTTATCTATTACTAGCCCTTTAATAGCGCATTGAGGGTCAAGATTTTTAATCCCGTGGCAGCTATGAACAAGTCCATCGCTAAAGCTTGGAATGTTTCCTGCCAGCTCTAAAGCGCCAGCTGCACCCATGGCATGTCCAATAAAGCCTTTTGTTGCATTAATAGCAGCATTTGTTTCGTCAAAAAGTGAGCGAATGGCAACGCATTCTTGAATATCTCCTTGTGTTGTTCCAGTCGCATGCATACTTACTATGTCTATTTCGTTTTTAGTCATTCCTGCTTTTTTAATGGCCTCTTCCATGCATTCAATTTGGCGTTCAGTATTTGGTAACACAAAATCAGTGGCATCTGAATTTGAATGATACCCTACAATTTCTCCATAAATTTTTGCATTTCTTTTTAGGGCGTCTGATAATCGTTCAAGAACATAAATAGCGCCACCTTCTGCCACAACAATTCCATTTCGATCAGAGTCTAGTGGACGAGTAGCTAAAGTTGGATCATCATGATGACCTAAAGCCCCTTGTGCATTAAAGGCAGCAAAAATTCCAAAAGTTTCAGTGGACTCCGATACTCCACCGGCCAGTGCCAAATCAACTTCGCCTAATCGTAGCATCTGCAGACCTTGGATAAGTCCTAAGTTTCCTGCGGCACAAGCAGCACCAATCGTGTAGTGTGGGCCAGTAATGCCTAAGTTGAGTGTTACTTCCCCTGCAGGGTTATTGGCAACAGTTCTTGGATTATGGTGGTGAGACCAAAAACTCACATCTTTGTTATGAGTATTATATAGATCGTGAATTTCGTTTTCAGTTTCAACGTTACCGTGTTCAGTTATTCCTAAATAAACACCCACTCTTTTTTTGTCTTGTTCATGGATATTTATACCTGCATCATTAAGGGCTTCATTAGCGCAATAAATTGAAATAGCACCAACTCGTGTTCCGCGTTTTCTCATTTTTTTGGGTTGATATTTGGTTTCTTCGAATTGGCAAATTCCTTTAGCAACTTTACCCATGTGGCGAATTTCAGAGTGTGTAACTCCAGATTTTCCCTCAATTAAATTAGCACGCATTTCGTTTAAGCTATTGCCAAGAGGAGAAGTCAATCCAATTCCAGTAATTACGATTCGTTCATTTGAATTTAGGGTTGTCATATTTATTATCCTAAGGGTTTTTTCCAATTATTTTTTTTCCAAGACTAGCGACAATTTGATTGGTTCCATGGAGCAATTTTTCTTTTAATTCGTTAGAGATTTCTTTGGTAAAATCTCGCGATAAATCTTTATGTTCATTCCATTCCAATAGAGTGTTTAGTGCCTTGGGAAATTTTTCAATGATCACTTGAAAATCGTCGGCATTTTTCGAAGTGGCCAAATGCATGACAAAATTCATCGTTGCCTCGGCCATTTCACAGGTTTTGATGATTGATTTCATGCGGATTGCACGCAGGCTTGATAAATTAGGGTGAGAGGATTTTTCTATTTCTAAAATACGCAATGCCATTTGTTTGAATTCATAAACCATTTCTTGTTCGCGTTTGCGAAATACGCTTGCCACAATTTTCAATGAATCTGTTTTAGCATAGTGGACTTTAAATTTTCGATCTTTTGAGTCCCTGGTTTCAATGGCACCGTAGTGGTTAAGAGTTTTTAGTGATTGTGAAACTGCACTTTGGGACAGGTTTAAAATAGATTGAATTTCTTCACTTGATAACGGATTTTCAGTTAAGGTTAAAAGCCCAAACACTGCACCGTCGATTCGTTTAAAACCAATACGATCAAAAAAATTTTCAAAATACTGAAGCTCACTAATTTCTAGATCTATTTGAGTTTTTTTTAATTGGCTTTCGTTTTCCATAGCACTATCTTTTTATGGCCTTAATTGCCTGAAATATTTAACATATTACAAAAATGTAATATATAAAATAACCGCAATTTACTATGGATTGTCACCAAAATAATGAAATTTATTTAAAAAAACGTGAAAATTCGCTACTTCTAAAGCTAATTTTTATTCTTACTCTTCGTATTCAACTTCGCTGGCATCATTTGAGTCGCTGTCATCAATAATAAGTGGTTGGGTCTGTGGGCCCTGAGCTGATTGTGGGATAATTTGTTCTTCATCGTCAGTTGAATCAATATCGTCATCTTGGGCCAAAGCCGCTTGTGGCAATACTAAAAAACCTAAGATAACTACTGATAATAACGATATTTTTAACCAAGGCATATTAACAACTCTCATTTTACCCACTATGGGTGCTTATGACTCATTATATTCTTTTCTTAAGATTGCGGTCAATGGTCTTTCACAAATTCTCATCAATGCACCTAACTTTTTGTTTTTATTATATGATTTTTTCATGTAATAATGCCATAAATAGACAAAAAAAAGGGGCAGTTTGCGTATGGGTGGTTTCAAAGACGATTTAGATGATCTTGATGAAGAAGTGGAATTAGGTTCCGATAGTGGTGATGATTCTTCAGATGACGATTATTCTTTCGACGATGATGATGAAGAAGGTGGTAGTGGTAAAAAAGAAAAAGGTGAGGGCTCAAGCTTTAACCGCGATGCCTATTACCTCTATAAGGATAAGCTTGTCCAGCTCACTGGAACGGTACGACCAAAAGAGCGTAGTAAAGAAGGCAAGGTTTTGTCTGTAGATTTTAAGACTCACGACAAAGTGTATACTGTGGTAATGGATAATATGGGCCAAAAGTTATTAACCCAGTGTTTTCAAGAATTGCTTGTGACTGGACAGATAAATAAGATAACCGATAAAGAATTTACCCTAACAGTTAAAACGTTTATTTAATCTTTTTTGAAACTATAAGTGTTGCGAAGGAGGCTTTTTGCCTCCTTTTTTATTTAAAACGTAAAAAACTGTCGCGATGATGAAAGTTTGGCATTTTGTCAGAGTGTTTAAGAGCAAAGAAGTGATTAGTTTTGTTTTTAGTTTTTAAAACGGCCGTAAGTGAAAAGCGAATTTCCTCAATATTGAACTTATTGGTTAATTCATTTGGCAGATCGATTATGATTTGTGATTTCTTTCCCGATAGGTAGATATCTCTGATTGGATTTTTCATGTCGCTGGGTTGAAATTCTTTAATTGGATTTTCTCGGTATTCATTAAACCAGAATATATTCCAACCAAAATCTAGGGCAAAGTTTCCTTCTGCGTAAGCTTTTTGGTTGTCAGTGATGAATACTTCAAAGCAAGTATTTTCCCAAAGACCAATCGATCTTTCTTTTTCTCTTTTATCAAACGGGATTATAATTAATTCAAGAGGGTCGTGCAGAGTAAAGACAATGCGAAAGTCTACGTCTGTTCGGTAAATGCTGGCAGATAGTGATATTTTGTAATTTTTGTCTATTGGACTAAAGGACTCAAGAATATATTCTTGACCAAAACTCATAGGTAAACTCAAATGACTATCTCCCGTACGGACATTTAATATTTGTACAAATTGTTCCGATATAACCAAAGTGAAAACACTGGTTATTTTACTTATTTTTATTTCAATCAATCTAAATGTCAAAGCTGAAGGCATCGGAGAATGGCGTCCTGATGGATTTCACTTGAATGAAGGAATTGGGCCAATTAATGATTTAGATAAAGCACAAGAGCTTTGGAATAAATATGGAAAAAATATAAATTTAAAAGATTTCAATGAAAAAATTTCTTATATGTACTCAAGCAGTGTTGAGCGCGCCCCTTGTCCAAGTTGTCCAGAATATTTAAAACTTTCGAAGGCAGTGAATCAAGCGATACAAGAAATGCCAGTTAAGGATATTACACTTGCCAATTTAGTAACGATTAGAAGTAATGAGCTTGAGTTCATGTATGTCATCAACCAATATGAAAGAGAAGATGGATCTGTAGGTTGTAAAAAATTTTTTGATACTCATCCTCTTAGAGAAATATATGAAGGAAAGAAAGAAGGAAAAAAAGAAGGAAAAAAAGAAGGAAAATATCGCGTGTTAACTAGTACAATCATGCAGATGACGGGCATTGGAAATGTGCAGTTTTTAAATAAAGAATTAGGAGCAGTTTTTTACTATTATCGTGGTACTGGCGACAAAAAAAATATTATCTATGAAGTTATTTCCAAAAAAGATCGCCCTTATACTATTACTGCATACCAATATCAACCGACTGATAAGGAAATGAATCCATATAATCTACCTGATCTTGGAGCTAGTTCAGAAAATGGAGCTAAGATATTAGAAAAATCTGAAAGATTAGAAGTTTTACCACCTAGTGCAATTGATCCAAATTATGTAGATTTTGAATTTCGTCTTGAAAAAAGAGGAAAATACATACCAAAAGATTATCATATTCTCAGTGCTGGAACTGAAATGGATTTGCTCGATTATGCCAAACTAAAAAGTAAATCAAAATTATCTATTAAAGAGCGCTCGACCAAATGGTCGCTAACTCCCATTGATGGAAATGATGAGTATTTGCGTTTGGAACTTAAGCATAAAGGTGTTGATGAGCTGGCCACAAAATTCGTTATTCCTTATCGCATTGAAGTTGATGCAGTTTCAAGCACCAAGATAAGCGGGCAAGTAAGTCAGGAGTTAGTTCGTGAAGGGTCCGTGCTTAATGATGAAAAGAGCAATAGTACAGTGTCGCTGGTTTTAACAAATCATGATTTAGAATTTTTGCGCTTAGATGCTAAAAAAAGTTATAATGGAAATACAATGTTAACTCTTGGGCACAGAAAATCTCTTGCCCCGAATGAAGCTATTAGCATTAATGGCGGTTATCGAGAAGATGGTGCTACTAATAAAGGAGCTAGTTTCATTGGTATTCAACATGCGAAAAAAATTAAAGAGTCAACCAGTTTGGTCTTAGACTTAAAATACGATACTCAAACCAAAGGATCAATTCTTTGGCAGGTCCATCATAAATTCTAATTATCGTCATTAGTAATAATTGGGTTTTCAATTGCTAGCACTTTTGCTAAATCTACTAGGCTAAATTTAATAAATTAATTACAGGGAAAAATATGCAAAAAATTAAAAATTCAAAAAGAATGCGTGTCATTTGTTGTGATTATATCAACCCGATATCAGATACAAAATCAGAACTAATGCGCAATGGAGCTTTGGTGCTATCCCCCGAGAAAAAAGGACAATTTAAAATTGTAGATAAGGGGCCAATTGATAAAATTTTTAAAAAGTATGGCAAACAAGAAATTGAGGTTATGGATTTTTCAACTCAACTTGTGTTGCCAACTTTCTTCGATATGCATTTTCATTGGGTTCAAGATGATGTGCGATTGATGCCAAAAGATTCATTACTTGAATGGCTATCAAAATATACATGGCCTTATGAAGCGAAGTTCAAAGATATTAAGTATGCTCAATCTAAAGCAGAATTATTTGCACGTGAATTAGTGCAAGTAGGAACTCTTGGTGGTGCTTGTTATTCTTCACTGCACTCCCATGCAACAGAAATTGCGCTCAAGGAGTTTGTAGGGGATTTTATTATTGGTAACGTTTTAATGGATATGAATTCTCCAGAATACTTAAGTCACTCGACAAATGATGGCGTAAAAAGTGTTCAAAAATTGTCTAAAAAATTTAAAGAAAGATATGCTGTTACACCACGTTTTGCAATTACTACAACTCCTGAACTAATGAAAAAGTCAGCGAGTGTTGCACGCAAAAACAAATCATTCATCCAAACGCACTTAAGCGAAACAAAAGCTGAAATTGATTTTGTTCTATCAATTTATAAAAAACTTAAAGGATTTGAAAAAGTTAAAAACTATACAGAAATTTATAAAAAATCTGATATTTTAAGTGACAAAACGATTATGGGCCATGGGATTTATTTAAGTGATGAAGAAATGAAGTTACTGTCTAAAACAAAAACTGCCATTGCCCATTGCCCGACTTCAAACGCCCCGGTAAAAGATTTGGGTTTAGGTTCTGGTTTATTTGATTTCAATAGAGCAGATAAATTTAAAGTGGCGTGGGCGTTAGGCTCTGATATTGGAGGCGGTCCATTCTTGTCGATGTTTGATGTTATGAAAAGTTTTGTGTCTCAAAACAAAAAGAAAAAAAATGGTGCGACTTATGAACGTGCGCTTTTTAGATCTACATTAATGGGGGCCAAAATTTTAAAACATGAAAAATCATTGGGGAGCTTAGATAAGGGGAAGTGGGCCAATTTTATTGTTGTACCTAGTCCAGATATAAAAAAACACGAAACAAGTGAAACGGTTTTAAAAGCATTGCTTGAAGATAAATTAATAAAACGAGAGTATCTTGATTTTTTAGTCGAGCACACTTTTTACAAGGGGCAATTATATTATTCTCGACCAATTGAGAATGAAGATGAAATCACTGAAGATTACACTTAGTTTTTTTTAAATTTTAATAACAATCTCTACTGGGCAGTGGTCGGAACCCATGACCTCTGTTTGGTGGTTAATTGATTGCAGCATCTGTGTTCCAAGGCTATTTGCAAAAAAATAATCAAGGCGCCAACCTATATTGCGTTCGCGACAATCCCCTCGGTAAGTCCACCAAGTATAGGCATCACTTTTGTTGGGATATTGATGGCGAAAGAGATCGGTAAAGTTTTCTTCTAGCATCTTATCGATAAAAGCGCGTTCATTAGGTAAAAAACCAGTTGTGTTAGAGTTGGCCTTTGGGTTTTTTAAATCTATTTCACGGTGGGCAGTATTAAAATCTCCACATAAAAATACTGGCTTAGTTTTTTTGTAAGAAAGCTCTTTGGCATAAGACAGGGCGCGCTCGCTAAAATCTAATTTGTAATTAACTCGTCCATGGTCTCTTTGGCCATTTGGATAATAACCATTGAAAAGATAAAAATCTGGCGTTGTAATAATTTGCATTCTTCCTTCGTCGTCAAAGATTTCATCGCCAATACCATTTGTAACCTCCACCAAATTGTCCCAATGGCCCATCAAATTTCTATCGATCAGGGTCATTACACCCGAGTAGCCGGCTTTTTTTGCCGAGTGATAAACGCAGAAATATTTTTTTTCAATCTCCTCCATTAATTCTATTGTTTGCTCTTTATGGGCTTTAATCTCTTGAAGACACAATATGTTGGGGCGTGATTTCTCAAGATATTGAGCAAAATCCTTTTTTAGCACTGCGCGCAATCCGTTAACGTTCCATGTAGAAATTTTTATATTTTCAGTTTTCATTAAATTTCCCTTGTGAGTTCCTGTATACAATATTAAGATATTCTAAAGGTTGGGTAACTAGGTCTTTACTTTTTTATCCATTAAACAATTTCATTGGTCAATAACATCCATTTGGGAGTCAATAATATGCGATCGTTTAAGAATATTGCAAAACTAATTAGAACAAAACGTATTAACCATCCAAAAAACCTTTCTCAGTCAGATTTATCACAAATGCTAGGTTATAAAAATGGTCAATTCATTTCAAACGTCGAGCGAGGTTTGTGTAATGTTCCTCTTAAAATGTTAAAAAAAATATCTGATGTTTTAGATATCGAACATCGCGAATTAAAAGAAGCAATTTTACGAGACAACGAAGAGACGCTGGACAATTTTTTTAACAAATACTCTCAAGCAAAAACCGATTCATTAAAAAGCAATTCAGGAATTATTATTTAATAGTTAATTCCTTTTTTTTTAGATACCTTTATATTTATTATAATCTTCCAGTGTTCCAGATGATTCTTCAGTGTCAGTTTTGTAGTCTGCCTTTATTTGGGAAGTTAATAAATGTGGATCGACAATTTGATTGTCCTGAATCTCTATTTTCCCAACTGTTTCAAGTGAGTGATTTTCTGAATAGATCAAATCTCTTTTTTTTCCATCGGTTTTAATTAATAAAAATTCTCTAATTTCGTCAGTTGCTTTTTCCTCAAAATCACGTAGGTCAAAAAGTGTTTGGTAAAAATTTCTTTCTAATTTTAATTTTTGCTGCGAATCTGCTCGATAAAATAATTCAAAATATTTTTTTCTGGCAATTAAGTGTTGGTCAAGTAAGTTCTGATATTTTTCGTAGGCACGATCAAGATAGGGAGGGCGTCTTTCAGATTGAGGAATAGGGCCTAGTGCCTGACGATTAGGTGCAAAATTTCTTCCATTGCGGTTTTTGTTCCGGTTATTTCTTCGGCGGTTATTATTTCGTTTTGCATTTGGATTTAAATTTTGGCCTGATGGTGAGTTTGCTTGATTGCTTCCATTCGTTCCATTTTGAGGTCTTTGCGCATTCACAGAATGAGTTCTTGTGCCATTAGGGCGGTTGTTATTATCTCTTGGAGCATTGGCGTTATTGTTGCCATTATGTCTTCTAGGTCCATTATCTGGTCTACGATTGTTTGGGTGGCGGCCGTGGTTTCTGTTTTGCCCTGAATGATTTGCTCGGTTATTGTCTTGTTCGCTCATTTCGTTCCCATTTAATTATCAGAGATTCTTTGTTGATAGTGAAGTTTATCATACGAAACTCTTCTTTGCTCGTAAAGAAATTGCTTTGCCAAGACGGGGGTTTTTGGCCATTATCTTAACAATTATTTATTGCTTATTACTATCGATAACTGGCCCTAAAAACGAAGAAGAGAATCTCGTTTTTTAAAAGGGAATTTTAAGGAGATTTTATGACTCAAAAGAAAAGAGTAAAAGTTGCGGTAACAGGTGCTGCTGGTCAGATTGGATACGCCTTATTATTTAGAATTGCCTCGGGACAAATGTTTGGTCTTGAGACAGAAGTTGAACTTCAATTGATAGAACTTGAACAGGCCCTAGGAGCTCTTAAGGGTGTTGCCATGGAGCTTGATGATTGTGCATTTCCATTGCTTAAAAAAATAACTTGTACCAGTGATTTGAATGTTGGGTTTAAGGATGTAAATTGGGCAATTTTAGTTGGCTCAGTTCCAAGAAAAGATGGAATGGAGCGAGCAGATCTTTTAAAAATTAATGGTGGAATATTTACGGCCCAAGGGCGTGCCATTGCGGACAATGCAGCTAGTGATGTTAGAGTATTTGTTGTTGGTAACCCATGTAACACCAACGCCTTAATTGCAATGAATGCGGCAAAAAGAAAAGTTTCACCAGAAAGATTTTATGCGATGACAACTCTTGATGAAAACAGAGCGCGTACTCAATTGGCCCAAAAAGCCAATGTTGATGTGACAGCGATATCAAATATGACAATTTGGGGAAATCACTCTGCTACTCAATACCCAGATTTTTACAATGCAAAAATTAATGGTAAGCCAGCTCATGAAGTAATCACTGATACTGATTGGTTAAAAACTACGTTCTTAGAGACAGTTCAGAAACGTGGAGCTGCAATTATTAAGGCCCGTGGTCTATCTTCAGCTGCTTCAGCAGCAAATGCAGTGGTTGATGGAATTTATCACCTAACTCACGATACGAAAGCAGGTGAAACATATTCAATGTGTTTAGCTTCAACTGGAGAGTATGGCGTTGATGCTGGTCTGATTTTCTCTTTTCCGTGTAGAACTGAAAATGGTAAATTGATTGTTGTTAAAGATCAAAAGCATAATGATTTTGGAACAGAAAAATTCAATATCACTCTAAATGAACTTCGTTCTGAAAGAGATGCTGTTAAAGAATTAGGTCTAATCTAGTTTCAATATAAAGAGGCCAATTTTTTGGCCTCTTTATTAGTTTCTAAAGTTTGCACTTCTTATTTCATGAAATTTTTTTGCATTGTCTGTTGTAGTTTCACTGCTTGGGTCTCTTGAAGATTCGTGGGCGCAGCCAGAAAGAAATAAAATAGCAAATAATAATCCAGTTAACACATTTAAGGTTTTCATACAGAAACTCCTTTTCAATATGAGAGAATCCTTTCTCTCATATTTTAGTATTGCAGAAATTATGCCAAACCAGATTATACCACCAAAAAAAGGTTAATTTTTTGTGCCAGTGCTCATATTTGTGAGCTTTCGATAAATCTTTGTTTGCTCTTCAATACTTAGGGGCTTTATTGACTGTACGTTTTTTTTTCTAATACCTTTTTGTCTAATAAGTTCGTCGCATTTTCTTATTTTACTTGTTAAGTTTAATGCCAATATTCTGAGCCACTCAGGAAAAGTATTGTCTACTATTTCACTTGGTATCTTTATGAAACTGCAATCTGTGACACAAATGACACCAGCACTTCTAGGTTCTCGGTCAAAAAAGGATAGTTCGCCAATTATTTCTCCCTTTTCAAGGTAGGCAAGAGGAGTTATTAAACTGCCTTTTTGCACAAAAACCATCACTTCTCCTGACTGAAGATAATACATGTCGGATTGTTCATCTCCAGGGACAAAAAGGATCTGCTCGCTTTTTAAATTGATTTCTAATGGGCCAGTGCTCATAGCGTTTTCCTATTTTATATTGAGTATTTTTTTTATGGTTATAAAAATTTCGTCATTAATTTTTTCATAATAAATATTATGGGGAAAATCTTTATTAAGAAAAAATGGCTCTCCACCGATAAGCGATTTTCCTAAAAGATCAAAGTCAATGATAAAGGCCAAGGCCTTTTGTCCTTCAGCTTTCATTATTTCATTTAGCACGGGATCTGGTCGATCTGGTTTACAATCAAAACTCACTGCCATTGCTAGTGAGTTGCGAGCTTCTGCTAAATAACCTGATTTCATTGCCGCCATACCACGCAAATACCAGGTATCAGCATTGCCAACCACTTCATTAGAAAGTTCTTTTATTAGAGAGTAAGCTCCCTTGATGTCACCATTTTTTAAGAGTTCATTTACTTCTTGGTGAGTTTCGATAATCGTCGTGGTGTTTACTTCTGAGCACACTTCGTTTGGTGGAGTTTCATAATTAATTGGTGGAGTAATTAAAATGAGAGTTGAATTGTTAGTTTTTAACAACTCAATTAATTCTCTGATCTCGTATTGATAAATTTTATAGGTTAAATCTTTTGCTAGAATTCTTTCGCCTTCTGCATATGTAGTCGGGTCTTTTCTAGGTATATTTGCCAAGTTGATTATTTGATCATTAAAATAAATAATACGCGACAGTTCTGGAAATGTGATGATAAGTGAAAGAATTTTATCGTTATCGTATTTTTTAAAATTATTTAAGATTGTAAAGCGATCGGCCAATTGAAACTTTTTTTCAAAAAATTCACTACTCCCACCGTGATAAATAACCAGCGTTGGGATTTTTTTTAGACTTTTTAATTTCTGAATTGTTCTAGAAAGCGATTCATTTTCTCTCGACCAATTGAAGAAAGTGATATTGGTTTTTAATGTATCTTGGGCCTTGGCCTCTAGTGCTTTTAGGTTTTTGTTAAGTTCCACGCCCATTTTATCGCCAATAATGAGAATCTTGGCTTTTTCTGCATCTTTAACTTCTAAATCAAAGCCTTTGGGCATACTTGTTTGGAGAGCGTATGGATAAGGAATTAGCCTCATTGGGGAAATATAGTATTTCACACCGATAGCAACAAGAGCTAGTATAGTGATTAAGAGAGCTGTCTTAAAAAAGAAGCGAACAAATTTCATAGAGATTAGGACCTTAATTTCATAGGTTTACTACCTGTATAGTCAATCTTTCAAACACAAGATTATAAGCTTTATTCTATTCGAATTTTTTGGTATTTAAAGGGGGTTTTAAAAGAGGCAAAAAGCACAATGATACAGGTAAAAAATAAGAGCAAATTTTGGACTCCGGAACTTCTTTGTCCCGCAGGTTCCTTAGAAAAGTTAAAAGTTGCTACATTGTATGGGGCGGATGCGGTGTATTTGGGTGGGCAAAAATTTGGTCTACGCCAAGCATCCGAGAATTTTACTCCAGATGAACTAATTGAAGGAGTGGAGTTTGCCCATAAACATGGAGCGCTAACTTATGTGGTCTTAAATAGTTTTCTTCATGATAAAGATTTAGATGAACTCCCAAGTTTCTTAGGAGATCTTGATTCCTTAAAAGTAGATGCGGTCATAGTTTCTGATTTAGGTGTGATTGAAACGGTTAAAAAACATTCTAAAATTCCAGTTCATTTATCAACTCAAGCTTCATGTTTAAATGTCGAAGCTGCAAAGCTTTGGAAAAAAATGGGTGTTACTCGCGTTGTTTTAGGGCGTGAAGTAACGATAGCAGAAGCTAAAAAAATAAAAGCAGCAACCGGTCTTGAAATAGAAATGTTTGTTCATGGTTCAATGTGTATGGCCTACTCTGGAAATTGTGTAATTTCAAATTACACACAAGGAAGAGATTCAAATCGTGGCGGTTGTGCTCATAGTTGTCGTTTTGAATATTCTATCGATTTTGAAAATGCTACAGATAAAGAAAAAAAAGAACACGCTTTAGAATTAGAGCGACGTAAAAGTTTTTTTATGAGCTCGAAAGACTTAGAAGGTCTAAGGGTGTTAGAAGAATTCATTCATGCTGGAATTGATTCATTAAAAATTGAAGGACGAAATAAAAGTCATCACTATGCCGGAACCGTTGCAAAGATTTACTCTGAAGCTTTGAGATTCTATGGAGAGAATGGAAACTTTTTATCAGAGAAAATGGACAACTGGGAGATTGAGCTTAGAAAACTAACAAGTCGTGATCATACTCAAGCTTCTCTCATTAATCATGCTGATGAGTCTTCAATTTATGATGAACGTGAACATGATGATAATGATTACGTCGTAAGTGGTGTTGTTATGGACGTACTTCCTGGAAACTCAATTGTCATGGAAGTAAGAAGTGCTTTCCATCCAGGCGATGAATTAGAAATTATGACATTTAAAGGTGAAACAAAGGTTGAAAAAATTTCTTATATAAAGTCATTATCTGGTGAAGAGATTCTTCGCTCAAAGCCTGGGTTCCTTGTTAGAATTCCATATGTATCTGGAGTTGAGCGTTTTAATATTATTCGCCATCGTCAATCTCCTTTGAAAAACGTGAGTGATAAAATCATGGAAGAGGTAAAAATATGATTTACTCTTCATTAATTAATTCCAAAAATGCCCTATTGGATTTTCATGCTTTTTTAAATAAAGAAGCCAGTTCATTAGGTGCAACAATAAAAGGTGAAGCACTTTTAGGCATTAGTGAACTTTCGCGTTTTGGTACAATTGAATCTAGTGACTTAATGTCTCTGATTAAACTATCAAAAGACTTAGGAATCACTCCTGTTTTGATATGGGATATTTTACAAACTGAAGAGAGAATGAGTAAAAGCCGTGATGTCTTTAAATCATTACCGCTTGAAGAATTTGATCGCGTGCGTGTTCATGATCCAGGAGCTCTGGAGTTTGTTTTGTTAAATTATCCATGGCTAAAAATTGATTTAATTCTAGAAACTGGAAATCACAACACGTTAGGATTAGAAACATGGGTAAAATATGTTGGAGAAAAACTTCATAGAGTTATTCTCTCGCTTGAAATTCCAAAAGAGAAATTAAAAGAAATTATTGTAGATTTAAAAAAGATCAACTCTAAACTTGAAGTTGAGCTTTTGGTTTTTGGACCAATTCTTTTATTTTATACTCCAAGACCTCTTTTAAAGGCCTTAAGGCCAATGCATGAAATGAGCGTTAAGGAGCTCTATGAAAATGACGTTACCCTTTATGCAAGCGGTACTAGCGAAGAAAGCCCCCATTCAGGTTTTCCGTTAATTGAAAATCGCCATGGAACATTTATGTTCAACACGAAAGACCATTCGCTTTTAACTGAGCTAGCTGAGTTAAAAGGCATGGGGATTAATGCTTATAGGTTTGATCTTGAAATTTTAAATAATAAAAAAGAAGAGCTTTTTAGTAAGTATTTTTCTCATGTCGGATCGGTATTAGAGTTTAAAGATAATGATATTGCCGTTGAAAAACTTAAAACTATAAATCCAAGACCTCTTATTAAAGGTTTTTTTCAGATCAATAAAACAGATGTTCTTTTTACAAAGCTAAAAAACCGCACAATTGAGCGTAAAGATGAGAATTTTGTAGGGGAAATAATTGATGTTGAAAGGGATAAAGGATTATGCCTTTGGGTAAAATCTAAAAGCGCAATAACTCTTCCAAAGAAGTTTAAGCTAATTTCCCCAGAGAAAAAGACCAAAGAAATCATTGTAGATAAGCTAATGACTCTTACTGGAAGTAGTGTAGATACACTTATTCCAGGTGAATATTACTTAGTTCCTTTTTTAAATGGCATTACCTTAAAGTCTAAAGCTTATTTGGAGAATTAATGAGTTTAAATTTAGAAAAACTCCATGAGCGAATTCAGAAATTTTCCAAAGATCGCAATTGGGATCAGTTTCATTCAATGAAAAATTTAAGCATGGCCTTAAGTGTAGAAGCATCAGAGTTGGCAGAGATCTTTCAATGGATGAGCGAGAAAGACTCCAATGAAATAAGTAAGGACCCAGAAAAACTTCAAGCCTTTAAAGACGAAATTGCTGATGTGTTGATTTATTTACTGCGCATGAGTTATAAAGCTGATTTAGACCTAGAAGAAGTTGTAATGATGAAAATGGATAAAAATGAATTAAAATATCCAGTTGAAAAAGCATTTGGTAATTCTAAAAAATACGACCAGTATTAAAATTTATTTTCCAAAAGAATAAATTCCACATCTAAACCACCATTTTTAAATGTTTTTCTGTACAGGATTTCATGGTTTGGCGATTTCTTTATTGTTTTTGTTTGTTCTGGCGTACTAACGAATCCAACATAATTAATCTTTTCATGATGAAAACGAGAAATGATCATTGTTAGAAAGTTGTCCGATGAAATGCTTTCACCTTTAGCATTTTTAAGTTCAATACGTTCACCATAGGGCGGATTGGTGAAAATGAATGTTGTGGTGTTGTTTTCATTTTTAAAGGAAAATTCGGTTGCGTCTTGAATTTCAAAAGTGATTGGTGTGTTAAAGTTTTTAATCGCATTTTCAAGATTTGTTTTTGCCGTTTTTAGCATCACTGGGTCTAAGTCAAATGCCTTAATGTCTTTTATGACATTGTTTTTGATTGTAAGGTTTTTGTAATAGTCAAAGCGCGGTTTAAATTCTTTGAAGTCTAGACTCTTTTTCCATTTGTCAAAGACAGGAAAATTAAAAAATGCATAATCTTCATTGATAATTCTTTTCATTGTCGGAGTATGTAATTCTAAGCTCTCCTTTATCATGGTGCCCGATCCTACAAAGGGATCAATTAACGTCAATGGATAGCAATTTTTTGGTATTATAGAAAATGATTTTTTTGCAAGAGCATTGGCAATAGATTCTCTTAGAGGAGCTTTGGACGTTAACAGTTTTTCATGTCGTTGATCTAGACGATCACCTACTAAATCGATAGACATGGTGAGCTCATCATTGATAACTCTCACAAATAATGTATTGGGCGAATGACTCTCTTTTTTTGCTAAGTAAACAGCTTTAACTGGTTTCATTTGGTAATGTCTTTCTATACCTTCATGAATTGCTTTTTCAATTTTTCTCGAGTCAAAAATTCGAGAATTACTTGTGCTAACTTCTATTTTTGGAAGATCACCAAAAAGAAAATTTTCCCAAGGGTATTTGGATATTTTTTGAAATAACTTTGGATAATCGCGAACAATGGTCTTGTAAAGTTTTGGATTGGCCGTGTTACCTAAACGCATAAGTATGCGAGTGAGTCCTTTCATGTACGGAATTAGATCAATTAGCTGCACGAAGCACATTTCTATTTCAAAACCACCTTTTGTGCTTTCAATGAGTTTAAATGGCCTTTGATTTGTAGTTAAAATATTTATGACATCAGCTTGAACAATATCTTCTAAACCAAGGGGAGTGATAAAGAAAAATAACATATCTTCATTCTTGATAGGGTCAAACGCACTTTTTTTATTTGATATTTTTATAGTCTCATCACTCATGACTTGATTTATAGCAAGTTCTTCGTTAACGTGCCAAAAAAAAGGTAAATTTTTCAAAAAATTATGACAAAAAAATTTGGTACACTTACTTTAATTCCTACACCAATAGCAGCAGAGTTGCCTCTAGAGCCCAAGGCTTTAGCGCTATTATTGGAAGCCACGACTAAATTTCCAGAGAGTTCTGTATTTGTCGTAGAAGACCCAAAGCCAGGAAGAACTTTATGGCTTAGATCTGGGCTTATGCGTGAGTTTGTTGAAAAATTTTCTTATTTAAATGAGCATAATGCCAAAGAGAGTACCTTAGTTTTATTAAAGGAATTAAAATCGGGCAAAAATGTTTTTTTGATGTCTGATGGGGGGCTTCCGGCATTTTGTGATCCAGGAACAGAGTTAGTGGATCTTTGCCATAAAGAAAAAATAGCGGTGAAACTCACGCCTTTTCCTCATTCCGTTGGGGGCGCATTAGCTTTATCTGGCTATAAACTTTCGCGTTACCATTTTTTTGGTTTTTTGCCAAAAGAAGCCAATGATCGAAGAATCGTATGGAAAGAGATTTTAGGTTTTAAGGATCCAAAAGTCATTATGGATACTGCTTATCGACTAAAGCGCGTTTTAGAAGAAGCACAAGAGGCCAATATTCGTGAAATTTTTCTCTGTGCAGATTTAAATGGCCCCACTGAGATTATTTTTAGGGGATCTCCAAAAGAGCTTCTAAGTGATGAAAATCTTGCAAAGCTTCCTTTTATCATGATCATAAAGTGACTAGGCCAAAAATCCGTTGTTTAGTCGGCCCTGATACATATCAGCAAAGTACAAAATTTTAATGGGTTAGCTTTACATATCTACGTATTTTCTTATGACGTTTTAAGATATTTGTGATACCTCTACCAAACTAATTAATAACGTTCCATTTGACCTTCATATTTTTGGAGTTTCATGCAAGAGTTTGAAAATCAAATATCAACCTCATTAAAGATTGATGCTGATTCTTTTCAACGAAAAGTTGGCCATATTGCGCTTGCTGAAAGCTCACAAACATCGACCGTTACAAAAGATCCCCGTTTTTATTATGAACCACTCCTTTATCACCAAGAGAAAATAGATCTTTCAAGAACTGTTGCAGGAAAAAAAGTTTCCTATCCTTTATGGATTTCTTCGATGACCGGAGGCACTGAGATTGCAAAAAATATAAACCAAAATCTCGCATTGACTGCGAAGGAGTTTGGGTTGGGTATGGGGCTTGGTTCACTTCGTCCATTGCTTAATTCAAATTCACGAATAGCTGATTTTGAAGTTCGAAAGTACTTAGGCCCTGATCTTCCTCTGATGGGGAATATTGGTATTGCTCAAATTGAAGAGTTGATGGATCATTCAAAGTTACATTTGATAGACGAGCTTTGCAAAAACTTAGAGCTGGACGGACTATTTATTCATATTAATCTTTTACAAGAATGGTTTCAACCAAATGGCGATGTTGTTCTAAGAAGCCCAGTTGAGTTGCTTAAAATTGCGCTAGACAAAATCAAGGCGCCTATTTTTATTAAAGAAGTCGGCCATGGTTTTGGTCCTAAAAGCTTAGCACAACTTTTCGATCTGCCAATTAGGGGGATTGAATTTGGAGCTTTTGGAGGCACAAATTTTTCTCTAATTGAAGAAAAACGCAAGTCAGAAAAAGATCTAACCCATCCATTGATTTATGTGGGTCACTCTTATGATGAAATGATGGATTCGTTAATCAATCTCTATTTAAATAGACCTGATATTCAAAATAAAATAAATGAATCCACTCTTATTGTTTCGGGTGGAATTCGTAATTTTCTCGACGGTTATTTTGCCATTGAAAAAATGAGTGGCGTTAATTCGGTTCTCTATGCTCATGCAAAAGAATTTATTATTCGTGCCCATTCAAAGGAACTTTTGAATACCTTTGTGACCCAAGAATTGAAAGGGCTAGATATGGCCCATCGAGTTTTAAAATATAATCCTCAGTGGAAGTAAAACTTTTAAAAGTTTGGTTAGTTTTCTAGGAGTGTTTTAAGTGAGTAACGTTAACGAAGTAGAAAAAATTGAGATGAAAGAAAAGGTAAATACATTTTTACCAGTTCAAGGTTTCTCGAAATTAACTAAATTACAAAAACTAAATCATGTAGTTGAATCTTCGCTGTATGGTAGCGAGTTTGCCTTAGAAACACTGAAAGGTTTTTGGCATAAAGACGAAAAACTACAAAATACGATTGATGAATTTTCAGAAAATACTATCTCAAATTTTTTATTCCCCTTTGGCGTGGTACCAAATGTCGAAATTAACGGAAAGATCTTGAATGTGCCAATGGTAATTGAGGAGAGCTCTGTTGTTGCCGCAGCCTCGAAGGCTGCAAGCTATTGGTTAAAAAGAGGTGGTTTTAAAGCACAAGTAATATCGACGACTAAGTTAGGCCATGTCCATTTCATGTTCAGTGGAAACTATGAAAAACTTTCGCGATTTTTTACTATAATTAAGCCAGAACTGATTAATGAAGTAACTCCACTGGTTTCCAATATGAAAAAAAGAGGTGGTGGAATAACGAATGTAAGCCTAATTGATAAATCTCACTTGGAACCAAATTACTTTCAATTAGAAGTGGAATTTGAAACATGCGATGCCATGGGAGCAAATTTCATAAATTCTGTGCTGGAAACATTCGGAAGAGTACTAAAAGATCGAGCGACTCGGTTTGGCGATTTTTCAAAAGATGAGCGTGAAATTCAAGTTGTAATGTGTATTTTATCTAACTACACACCAGATTGTTTAGTTCGCGCAGAAGTGAGTGCGCCCATTGACCTTCTGTACGAAGAAAGTCTTGGAATGAGTGCTGAAGAATTTGCACAAAAATTTATGCGTGCAGTTCGCATTTCTAAAATTGATAAATACCGAGCGACCACTCATAATAAAGGTATTTTTAATGGTATTGATGCTGTGGTTTTAGCAACTGGCAATGATTTTCGTGCCACAGAAGCGTGTGCTCACGCCTATGCCGCCAGAGATGGACAGTATCGTGGACTAAGTGATTGCTCGATTACCGATGGCATATTTAAATTTTGGTTAGAAATACCTCTAAGTGTTGGCACCGTTGGTGGCTTAACCGCCCTTCATCCCTTGGCCAGAATTTCTCTCGATATGTTACAAAAGCCTAGTGCGAAGGAATTGATGGAGATTATTGCGGTTGTTGGACTGGCACAAAATTTTGGAGCAGTAAGATCCCTGGTGACATCAGGTATTCAAAAAGGTCATATGAAAATGCATTTGATGAATATTCTAAATCATCTAGAAGCGAATAATACAGAAAGAGAAAAAGCCAAAGTATATTTTGAAGATGAAGTCATTTCATTTAATTCAGTAAGAGAGTTTATTGAGTCATTAAGAGCTTTGAAAAACTAAAGAGAAAATGGTTATAAAATGATAGAACATAATTTAGATAAAATAAATCATGAATTAAAAAAAGGCTCTAGCGAAAAGGACCAGTATTTTTTTGGACATGGAAAGTTACTATTGACTGGTGAGTATTTTGTTCTTGAAGGTTCGTTAGCGTTGGCGCTTCCGACAAAAGTGGGGCAATCATTATCAGTTAAATATTCCCCATCTTTTTCTCCAACTCTTAATTGGAAATCGTTTGATGTAAATGGCAATTGCTGGTTTGAAGCGAATTATGAATTCTGGCAATTTAAAATCCTAGATAAAGAAGAAACTGCAGAAGCGTTGTTTATTCAGAAGCTTCTTTTGCAAGTAAGAAAGCAAAATCCTCATTTTTTAAGAGATGATCAAGGAGTAAAAGTCGAAACACGATTAGGTTTTCCACTTAATTGGGGACTAGGATCTTCATCATCACTAGTTTACAATATGGCCCAATGGGCATATGTTTCACCGTTTGAGCTACTTTTTAAAACACAAGGTGGTTCAGGTTACGATATTGCTTGTGCGCAATCCGATGGGCCAATTGCATATCGAAAATTGCATTCTGGTCCACATTGGTCTCCTGTACATTTTTCTCCAAAATTTAAAGAAAATTTGTATTTTGTCTATCGAGGCAATAAACAGGATTCTCGCCAGTCAATTAAGGATATTCAAAGTAAAAGACCATTTAGTACAAATTTATTAAACCGCATTACTGAAATAACTCAAGAAATGTTAAAAACTGAAAGTCAGTTAGTTTTTAATAACTTGTTAGATGAGCACGAGGAACTTGTTGCCCAGACTTTAGGTTTGCCAAAAATTAAAGATGAAAATTTTTCTAATTTTTTTGGTTCAATTAAATCTCTTGGCGCCTGGGGGGGGGATTTCTTTTTAGTTTCGAGTTTACGAGATGAAGAATCCACGAGAGCGTACTTCAAAAATTTAGGCTTTAATGTATTTTATCGCTATTTAGATTTGATTGCCGAGGTTAATGGAAGTAATGCGATTGAGTCAATCAATCGACATGGACCAAGCAATCTATTACAATAATTGTTTAAAGGAATTTCATTGAAATTAACAGTTCGTTCCCCTTCTAATATTGCTCTTATTAAATACTGGGGCAAGTTTGGCGATCAATTACCAAAAAACCCATCACTATCATTTACCTTAACTCATGCATTTACTGAAATGAGTTTGGAGTTGATTGATAAGACTGGCGATGATCTTGTTGACCTTGATTTTTTTTTCGAAAATAACGAAAATCAAAAATTTAAAGATAAAATCGTTGTATTCTTAACTAAAGAAAAAAATTATTTCCATAATGTTTTAAATAAAAAAATTATTGCGTATTCTAAAAACACATTCCCTCATTCATCAGGAATAGCATCCTCTGCATCTTCAATGAGCGCATTAGTTTTTGGACTTTTATCATTTGAATACAAACTACAATCTCGAGATTTTGAAATTAACACTCCGGACTTTATGGCACTAGCTTCAAGACTTGCAAGACTTGGATCGGGGTCAGCCTCTCGTTCACTTTTTCCAGGCGTAGTGTTGTGGGGGGATTATAAAGATATTGGAAATAATGATTTTGCAGTAAGCGTTTCGCACTTAGTTGACCCTCGCTTTTTAAATTTTTCAGACACAATTGTTATCGTCTCTAAAAATGAAAAATCAGTTTCATCTCGTGCTGGGCACGCATTGATGGAGAATCATCCTTATCGTGAAGTAAGATACCTTGAGGCAAAAAAAAGAATGAACGATCTTTTATTGGCCATGAAAAATTACGATCTTGATGCCTTTATTAATATTGTAGAAAAAGATGCGCTAGATCTTCATGGACTAATGATGACATCGGACCCAAGTTTTATGCTTTTAGAAGCAAAGACTATTGAGTGTATTAAAAAATTAAGAGAATTTCGGAGTATAAATAATATTCCAGTTTGTTTTACTCTTGATGCCGGGCCAAATCTTCATGTTTTATACCCATCAGAGTATAAAGCTGTTGTCATAGATTTTTTAAACTCATTTCAGCTTCCTTTGATCCATGATGAAGTTGGAAAGGGAAGTGTGATTAATGAATAACACACCAAAATCATTTTCATCAAAGATTCTTCTCTTTGGAGAATATAGTATTATCAAGTCTTCCATGGGATTAGCTATGCCTTATCCACTTTTTGAAGGAAGATTAACTTTTCGGCGCGATGGATCTCAGACGATTGATCCAGAACTTAAAGCCCTTGGGCAATATATAAAAAAACTTCAAGAAGAAAATACGCTAAATTTTGAATTTGATGTTGATTCATTTGAATTTGATGTTTCTCAAGGTCTTTATTTTGATTCTTCAATTCCTCAAGGATTCGGCGTTGGTTCATCTGGAGCCTTGGTAGCAGCTATTTATGATCGTTATGGTCATCATCGCGATGATGAAAGTGCTGATATTAGAAAATTAAAATCTAATTTTTCAGTTTTAGAATCTCATTTTCATGGTTCTAGCTCTGGGCTAGATCCTTTAATTAGTTTTTTAAATTCGCCAATTTTAATTAAGAATAAAATAGAACTGGGACCTGTATATTTACCTAAATTTCCAAAAGGTGAAGGGGCGCTATTTTTGTTAAATACAAAACGCTCAAGAAAGACAGAACCACTAGTAAATCTATTTTTAGAAAAATATTCTAATGAATCATTCGCACATCTTTGTGAAAACACTCTTACGCCTGTTACAAACAACTGTATTGATTCTTTTTTGAATGCTGATTTGAATTCATTAGTTAAAAACTTTAAAGAATTATCTCATTTTCAGTTTCAACACCTTACTCCTATGATTCCTAATCTTTATCGTGATCTTTGGAAAAATTCATTAGAGAAAGATGATTTTTATCTGAAACTTTGTGGCGCTGGTGGTGGTGGTTTTCTAATGGGATTTGCGCCTAATTTTAATCGCGCAAAATTAAGCCTGCAAGGACATGAAGTACGCGCAATTCTCTCTTTCTAAAAGGTGCCAGGCACTGTTTAGGATTTCTTGATATTACACCTGAGTTATAGAACTCAATAAAGGAACTTATGAAAAAAGTATTTAAACTTATTGACCCTAAAAAAGCACCTGCTAGGCAAGTAGATTATGTGAAACATGAGATTAGAAAATATATCGCACGTGAACGCAGAAGGGCCTTACCTGAACGAGCTGATTATTGGGATTTTGATTGTGCAATTGGTGTTGATCAAAATACAACAAATAAAATTCACATAGATGATGTCAATAAAAATATTGATGCAATTGTTGCTCTTGAAGCAGAGAGTTTTTACATCGAAGTTTTAGTTAAAGAAGGATATCGAAATAAAAAAGATAATTAATGATCAGGCACCTTTAAGAAATCCTTAAAGGTGCCTGGCACCTAAAGAGTAGGGGCATCGTCTTTTTGTAATTCTGGGTATAAGTGACGATGTAGGTTTTGAAAATTTCCAGATGCATTTTGATAGTCGCGTGTATCTATTAATGTTTGTTGGAAATTTTCGTTATTACCAAGTGATTTTTTTAAGTAATAACGAGCAACGTGAGAAAGAGAAGCAGCATGACGCTTGAAACTCTCAATTTCTTCATTTTCATTTATTTCATCAGTAAAAAATTGAACCAGATCTTTATTTACTAGATGATTGAGGACTTCAGCATTTGGAGAAAAAAGCATTTTTTTTAAGGCTTGAGACCCTAGTTTCTTTTCTGTTTTTAGGCTTGGAATAAGACCTTGTTTCATATGATTAAGTTCTAGAGTTGCATTTTTTCTTGTGAAAATAAAATCACCTTGTAGGGCAAGTTCTAATGCTTGATCTTTTGCACCATTACCAAGATTCATTACGATCACTTGAGATAATTCAGATAAGGTCTCAAGTATGTTTTCAAATTTTTGATGAAGTCTTTTTACTTTTTCAGCATCAAAATTTTTTAGTTCTTCAGAATCGAAGCCTCCAATAAATTTTTGATTGTTGCCTGAGAAAACAAGTGAGTGAACTTCAACATGGGTTTTACACCATGAAAGAATTGATTCTAATTCAAATAAAACTTCGTGTGATAGATTTGGTTTTTGAAAGGTAATTTCCAAGGACTTTTCGTCTAAGTAGAGTCTTGTTTTTAAAGTTGAATAAGAGAACAGACTAATTACTTTTGGTCGAACAAATGCCATGGTACCTTCCTTGGTGAATAGACATTTAAACCCTATGAATCCGTCACGGGGTCACTGTTACAAATAAATTGTTTCAAACTTTAAAAGGCTCTGTCAAATTCCATAAAAAAGGGGAGCAAAATGCTCCCCCAATAATGTAATTTCTACAGGTTTGAAATTTTATTTAGTGGTTTTCTTCTAAAAATCTTTCAGATCTAATGGCCGCCATACATCCCGATCCTGCGGCAGAGATTGCTTGACGGTAATATGGATCTTGAACGTCACCACAGGCGAATACGCCAGGAACAGAAGTGTCTGGATGACCATTCATAGTTTTTATATAACCATGTTCATCAAGAGCAAGTTGACCATTTAAAAATTTTGTATTTGGTTCATGTCCTATGCCCATGAATAAACCATCAGTTTGAACTTCAGTAGTTGTATTCGTTTGGTTATTAAATACTTTTAATCCATAGACACCTGCTGGGTTATGAAGAATTTCTTTAATCTCTGAATTCCATACAACTTCGATTTTTGGATTGTCGAAAACTTTTTTCTGCATAGGTTTTGATGCTCTAAAAGAATCGCGACGGTGCACTAGATACACTTTAGAAGCAAAACGAGTTAGAAAAGTTGCTTCTTCTAAAGCAGTATCTCCACCACCAACAACATAAACTACTTTATTGCGATAAAAGAAGCCATCACAAGTTGCACAAGCAGAAACGCCTCTTCCAATTAATTCTTTCTCGTTTGGAATACCTAGGTACTTTGCACTTGCACCAGTAGATACAATAACTGCTTTAGCTAAATATTCTTCACCATTTTCACAAGTAATTTTAAAAGGACGTTTTGATAAATCAATATTAGTAACTTTTGTTGTTAAAAATTGCGTACCAAATCGCGCTGCTTGTTGTTTCATATTTGCCATGAGATCAGGGCCCATGACTCCTTCAGGAAATCCAGGAAAATTTTCGACGTCTGTGGTTGTCGTTAATTGGCCTCCAGGTTCGTGACCTTCAATTACAAGAGGTTCAAGATTTGCACGAGAACTATATATGGCCGCGGTGTAACCGGCGGGACCTGAGCCGATAATAATTAGATTTTTTAAAGTCATAAAATTCCTTCTTTAAAAATTTAAATTTAAAACCAAGAAAGCCGACTAGTTTTGTCCAGCGTTTGCCGGAGTTTGTAGGGCCATGAGGCTTGCAAGAGATTCTTCTTCTTGCTTGATGCGGATTTTAATATCACTTGGTCGATCGTCCTTGTCAGGATTTAATTCATAATAGGCTTTTACTGAGACTAGTTCATCGGGATGTTTTGCCTCTGCGGTAGTTTTGAATGTTTCACCGGTCATGGTGCATTCATATTTGTAAATTTTTTTAATTTTCTTTTTGCTCATTGAGATATCCTTTCGCTATAAAAACGAGGTAAAAATTCAATCATTTTAAAACCCTAGGATTCTATCTAATCCTCTCTCTCTAGGCAAGGCATAGCACTAAACAATTCAGCAGGAAAAAGCTTCCTAATAAAGTGTGTACTCTGCTCAAAATTTTGTTACATGTTATGATTTTAACTATGAAATTATTGAAAAAACTATCTTTGTCACTGGGTCTTGTATTTTCGTTTATTTCAAACATCAATGCTATTGATTTTGTTGCGGTGCGTGAGTACGGTATAAGTTCTGAACTAAACAGAGAAACATTGGTTTTAAACGTAGGCTCACTCGATGGCTACGTGGAAGGCGAAAGTGCAGAATTATTTAAAGAAGTTGGGGAATTTAATTTTCCGGACACTAGGGCACTTGGCTCTATTGAATTAGTTAAGGTTTTTCCTAAATACTCTTATTGGCAGTTTAATAAAAAAAATTCTGATGAGACTTTGACAAAAAATGCAGACGGCTCCTTTGGAGAAGTCGGTGTGCTTCGCCACCATCGCGCAATCAATGGGCGAGCACTGGATTTAAAAAACAAAATTAGATTATTTGAAAGAGAAAGTAATGCAGATTTGAGTTTAGTAGATAATGAAATACCGTATGATTTGCGCCAAGTTAGTGAATATGCTCCTCACAACGAGAGAACGTTTGAAGAAAAGTCATTAAAACGAGCGGATGTGGAAGTTGTGAATAATGATTACTTAATTAAAAAATCAAGTACCGCCCATTCTGAAGAACATTTAGAAGAATTAGAAGAATTGTATGCGCCAAGTTTAAAGACAGTGAAAAAAGAGAAATTAGAGAAAGAAATTAAAAAAACGGTTGCAAAATCACTGGCCGAAAATTATTCCCAGAATAAAGAAAGAACAAAATACGGCAAGATCGATTTTTATCGCGAGCAAGAAAAAATTCCTGAATCTAAGGATGTTAGAAAAAAAATATCTACACTTTCAGTTTATGATGAAGAAAAACAATATGAACTAGAAAGTAACATGATAACTAAAAAAGCTTTAAAAAAAATTGACCGCGATAAAGAGCGCTGGTCACAGGAAATGGATGATGCTGTTTTAAGGCGATATTTTATAGAAAATGGTATCGAAGCAGAATATGGCCGCAGAGAAAGAGCTCTGAGTGAATTAGAGGGGCACGAAGTTTGGTTTAAGGGATTTGGTGGACTAAATAGAAGCACCAATACTGTGGATGATAATTACCAGCGTATGAATTATGCTTTATCGGTTGGCTATAATTTACATTTTTCACGCATCAGTGAAGATCTTAAAAATTGGTCAATGGACTTTTATTTAGAAAATGCGGTGAATTTTTATGCGATTAACGACAATTTCAATGCTGAAGCCAAAGATCTTTTTGCAGGAAGTATGCTCAATTATTATTTCTTAAACAATCCACTTACTTTGAATAAATTTATAGGACATGTTGGAGTTGGTTTAAAAATTGGCCAGGGAGACGCGGCAACGGTTGATATCAACAGAACCTACAGTTATCAAATTTTAGGTCTACCAACATTTTCGGCCGGATTAAAATATCGTTTTAGGGCCGGGGATCTTTCCCGAGACACCGTGAATGTGGGAGCGGCCATGGCCTTAGGCGTGCAATATGAAAGGTTAAATTATTCATCTGCCGAATTATTAGAAAATGGTGAAATTTATCCAGAATTTTCGACTAATAATTTAAAATATTATTTAGGACTTCATTTTTATTTTTAATAGGGTTTATCGATGAAAAAAAAGTTTGCCAAATGCCTTTGTACGTTAGCGTTGATGCCGCTTTTTATTGAGAGCGCGTTTTCCTTGGATGTCGACGAAAAATTAACAATGCGATTTTTAAAAGTATCCCAATCAAAAAAAACAGTATTGGTCAATCGAGGATCGGAAGATGGGTTGGTCATTGGAGATCACGCTAAATTTTTCATTACACAAGGAGTGATTGCTAGAGGTGTCGTGGTAAAAGCTTCACCATCTCGAACTATATGGTCTGTTTACAGAATAGTAGATCCTTCTGAAGTAGTGGAAGGAAAAGTATTAAATTTAAAAATTTCCACACCAGTGAAATTAACAGAAGACCCATCAAAAAGTTTAAAAGATGAGGGCGTTGAAGCGGGGAGTGATAAAATTGCCATTCCAATGGCAGAGGGAGCGGATGATCTGCCTAAAGCATTAAGTAGCGAAGACAAAGACGAACTAAAAGATTTGGGTATTGAAAAAAATATTGAGGAAGCACCTCGAAAAACTGAGATTCAGAGTACAAAAGATGTACCCGTCGAAAGTTATTTTGGAAATGCATCAAAAAATTGGGAAATTTTCGGAGGTCTTTTTGTTAGCTCTCTTTCTGGTACTCAAGAAAATGAGGCAGAGGATTCAACAGAAACAACATCATCAACATTTGATTTTTCTATCGGAGCTGAAAAATATTTTGCAACATCATCCAGTGACTGGTTAAAGAGTACCAGTTTGATTATTTTTCTTCGTATGAGAAATAATGAAGTCGGATCTTCTGCCGCTTATGGATTTAACAACACAGAGTATGGAGCAGGGGTAAATTATCATCTTTTTGATTCGCCTTTTGTAGGCCAAAAATTTATTTGGCTTGTCTCTGGAACTTTTGGTTTAGGGTCAGCTACAAGAACGGTGAAAACTGCCATTAATAATACTGTGGAGGAAACTTCAATTAAGGGGTCGTCGACATTTTTCTCTGTTGGTGCAGGGATAAAAATGAACGTGAACAGAAATTGGGGAGCTCGTTTTTTGCTCGATTACTATGTCGTTGGAACAAGTTTTGAGGATGATGAAGGCAACACCATTGAACAAAGCCTATCTGGCCCTAGAGCAAATTTCGGCATCAGTTATGCTTTTTAATTTTTAATAGTTTTATTGCTCTAAAAATTCAGCACTTATTTTTTCGGTATGCCTTGAGACACTTTTAACCATTAGATGGTGAGGAGATTTTTCTCCTTCTAGTGTTATGAATTTCATGCCGGTAAAAATTTTAGGAAGATAATTTTTAGTAAAATCAAAATCAGCTACACGATCATTTGGCGTCATGTATACTGTCATTTGATTAAACTCGCCGATGCTATTTTGCGCTTTTTCAGTAAATTGATCTGCTAATTTCATAACTTCAGAAGCCGCTTTTATGGGGATTTTTTGCATAAAATTTTCACGGTGGTTCATCATGACCACAACGTCGGGATAACCAATCAGATCATAGGGCAAATCAGTTGAGACGGAATCTATAAAAAAGCCCACTAGTTTTAGTAAAAAACGTCCCATAAACATATCGGGTTCATAAAACGGTGAGATTAGCGTAATTGATCCAAGTTTTTCTCTGATCATTTCTTGTTTATCTAAAACTAAATGACTAATCATTAATCCACCAGTTGAGAAGCCTACAAAGTGAATTTTGTCATAGAATGGGAGTATGGTTTCTACTTTTTTATAAAAAAGATTAAGCCAAGCGGTGTTTTGGGTTAAATTCACCATTTCGGGACGATCACCATATCCAAAAATAAGATCGTTATAAACATCAAATCCTTTGGCAGTTGCCTTTTCCTCAAAAATTTTCATTTCAAATGGAGTACCCATGAAACCATGAAGGATATACACCAGTTCTTTTTTTTGGTTATTAGAAATAAACCTGGGGCGATGCCAAGGACTTTTTTCTGTGTATGCTGAGTCGAGTTTAAGATATTCCTCTTTGGTATTTAGCCAAATACTCTCAAGTTTTTTTTCTAACTCAATATCAGCATAAGCCATATTTGTAGTTAGGAGCGATACAATAAATATAAAATTAAAAATTTTTTGCATACTTATTTTTGCAGTACTTCTTTGATCGCTTCAATCACTGGGTCAATTTGATCGATGATAAGATTAGTGGCAACTGTTCCATAGATTCCACCTGGATTTTCACCGGTGGTAAGTCTAGGCGTAATAATGGCTTTTGCACTGTCTTGAGTTTTTATCTCAGCACAAATAGATAGTTCAAATTTTGTTACAGCATCATAGATAAGATCTCCTGAGCCTTGAAAGTCTTGAATAGCTAAGAAACAACGCTTACTCTGGGATTCTGATATTACATTTAACGTAAGAGTACCACGGTAAAAAACAGTCTTTGAAATGCCAAGTACTTTTTTAGTTGCTTCAAACTCAATAGTATTGCCAGTAATTTTTTTATTTTTGACCGATATGCCAACTGGAACATAGCGCTCTAGGACAGCTTCAGGTTTAGCGATTAATTCATCAATTTTAATTGCAATATTTTTAGCAGAAACATTTAGTTCTTTATCGGATAAGGTTCGTATACTTGCCGATAAATTGCTTGAAAAAGTTGCAATCATTGCGATTAGTAATAAGTGTTTCATAGCTTTCTCCACGGTTTGTATAAATAGATCTTCGAAACTAACAATTGCTCGTACTTATTGTCAAAGGGGAATGTTTTTATTCTTGGTATAAACACCTGTTTGATGGAAAATGTAAGATTTTCACAGGTCCTTTTAAGAAATTCAGATTCAGGCTATAAGCCATCTACAACTTTTAACCGGGACTCGCTAATGAAAACTCGTGCCATCGTGGCTTCATTATCTATGATTTTTTCACTGCACTCGTTTGCCCAATTTGGCGAAGGTGTTGGGGTATTAAAGGGAAGCGAGTCATTAAAAGAGTTTAGTGGGCAAAATAGAGAGAGAATTCTAAGAAACCAACACAAAATAGTTCTTACTTTTGATGATGGGCCAACTGCTGGTGTGACCAATAAAGTATTAGATATTTTAAATAAGTATAACGTCAAAGGCTCTTTTTTTGTCATTGGTAACAATGTGGTCGGTGAACCAGCGTTAATGAAAAGAATGGTTAACGAAGGGCATTTAGTTGCCAACCATTCGATGAGTCACCCGAATTTATCTGATCTTGGGATTTTTTGGCGGAAAAAATTAAAAGAAGAAGTTTTAGGTGCCCATGAAATTTTAACTCCATATTTAAGCAATAATAAGCGATTATATTTTCGTGCACCGATGGGGGCGTGGGAATCAAAACTAGCAGGCTATCTCAATAAAGATGAAATAGGTTCTCGCTATATTGGGCCACTTCTTTGGGATATTGGTGGAGAAATGAAACGCGATGGAAATGTGGTAACAAAGGCAGCAGATTGGGCCTGTTGGGCACAAAATTGGAGTGTTGACGATTGTTTGCAAGGTTACGTAAACGAAACTTTAAAACATGATGGTGGCGTTATTCTTATGCATGATTTGAGATCAAAATCGGCCGAACTTTTAGATAAATATTTGGCAGAAATGACGTCCCGTGGATTCCAATTTTTAACTTTAGATGAAATCGACTTATAGTCGATGCTCCGAGGTCGTGTTAGTTGTGTGTGAAAGCCGCAAGTTTCTTGCGGCTTTTTTTATCTGTAAATTTTATTTTGTGGTAAATTCAAAAGTTAATACCGATTCCTGAGTACATTTTAAAAGATCTCCTGCACTGATGCAGTCTAAGTCAGATACCGCTAAATCTGATTTAGCAATACCGCTTAATCGTAATTTTTTTAAAACATCTAGACCCGTTCTTTCATATGCTTTAGCATAAAGAACTTCTGTATTTTCTCCACTGATTTTAATGCTTTTTACTTTTCCAAATAGCGATGACTCTATAGAAGCTTCAATTTCTTGGTTGATATTTTCTGATTCGTCTTCAACTCTTACAATGTTTTTCCCAGTTGCTTCTAGTGCGAATTTTTTCCCATCATCAGGAATAGAGATGGTACTTTCTCCTAATATTTTACTTCCCAGCATAAGTTTTTCAGTCCCATTATTAACAACGGCAATTTTTTCGAATCTTTTATTAGATATTCTTTTTAAAGTGATTTCTTGAGACCCTTCGATTGAATACACTAATCCGGCCATTGATGAAGTGGAAATTGAAATAAATGTTAATGTGGTCAATACTTTTTTTAACATAATTATGCTCCTTTTTGTTTTATTACAATTTATCTAAAGTTAAGTTTATCATGCCAAAAATTGCTTAAATTTTTAGTAACCTTGTAAAAAATGTGGTAAAAAATTTAAGTGTTTATTTTTTTTACAGTGCTGGAGAATCTTATGAAATTCAAAGTATTAATCCCAATATATGTCTATTTGCTACTAAATGTTGCCTATGCTGAGAACAAAAATGGCGTTTATGAGTTTGATGTCTTAAAGGGGTTACAATCCCTTGAGGTCGAGGCGACGAAAGGAAATTTGCTCATTGAAGCTGGATCTCAGTACAAAGCGATGGTGGAAGTAAAAAAAGTAAAATGGGGTAAGGGATGTGAAGAGTCTGTCGTACAATTTGGTCCCACTTTGACAGTTAAAATTAAAGGATCTGGTATTCTAAGTAAAACTGAGTGCCTAGTTGATTTAAAGATTAAAGTTCCAAAATCAGTGGATTTAGACATCAGTAATGGTTCAATGAATACTACCGTTGAAGGTATAGAGGGTAACCTGAATTATAAATCGGCCACTGGCGAGCTTAAAGCACGAGGTGAATTCTTAAAAGTAGATTTAAAAGTTGCCAATAGTGACGTCTTTATCGATGGTATGACTGGGGATGGGAATTTGATTGGTGCTGCCGCTGATATGAAAATTGTCTATACTAAATGCCCGATGAAAAACTCAAAGCTTTCGCTTTCACGTGCCTCGGGGGACGTGGAAATTTTTGCACCAAAAAATTGTAAGCTAAAAACACAGAATAAGTCTGCTAGTGGTGAGTCTTTTAACGAGTTTGGGGACACTATGGATTATAATTTAGAAGTATCCTCTGTTTCGGCAAGTGGAGATTTTAAATTAAAAAAGCTTAAATGATTTATGAATAAAATTACTATTATTTTTGAAAATCAGTTTTTATTGTGTGCAGTAAAACCCCATGGAGTATTGAGTGTTCCTTCGCGGTTTCCTGGCGACGATTTGCGCTTGGTTTTAGGGCGCTTACTTGAAAAGCAATTAAGAAAGACTCTTTATCCTGTTCATCGCCTAGATTTTGAAGTTGCAGGGTTAATTTTATTTGCCAAAAACAAAGAAGCACAAACCTTGCTTTCAAAAGGATTTGAACATAAAACCATTCATAAAAAGTA
>CAYWBR010000007.1:37118-59425 GCA_964456675.1 uncultured Bacteriovorax sp.
AGAATTGGCCATTAAAAACCGCAAAAGTTGAGTATCTTGCAGAGAGTTCAACTTTACTGTGCCAAGACCTAGTTCCAGGCAATAAGCTTCAATGGAGCTGTTGTTTGGCCAAGGGAAAAAAACGCGCTTTCATCGCTTCCCACGGTAAAAAATCTATAACGGATGTGGAGTTTTTCGAATCCAGTGCTGGCGTTAATAAAATTTGGCTTTGGCCAGTAACAGGTCGATCTCACCAATTACGCTTTGAGATGTCTAACCATGGAATGCCAATTGATGGTGATTTATTATACGGATCTACTGTTAAATTAGATGAGGGAAAAATTTCATTAACTAGTGTTGAAATTGATTTTTCAAACTTCCCTCATCGAGAAAAATTAGACATTCCAATTTTTTTTAAAATCTAGCTTGTCGGATAAGTTAAAATTTTCTTATACTTTACTTAAGAATTATTTTTGTTGGTTAATCAACACCATTTTTACTATGAGGGTATTAATGAAAAAACACGGAAGCTTTATCTTTAAAAATTTTATTACTTCTCTAGCTTTGGCCTTTAGTTTAAGTGCCATGGCGGACATTGATCCACAGCTTGTTAAAATGAACTTGCAGATTAAGTCCAAAAAAGACACCCATAAATCAGACTTATCCATGCCTTTTTACCAGAAAGCCGAGTACTTAAATAAAGAGTATGTTATTGAGCTAAACCCACGTAAGGGAAAAAATCGAGACGAAATACTTTTAAGTTACCGAGTTGTTAAAGCAAAAAATGGAAAGTCGGTTAAGTCTGGCGAAGCCGTTGTTTCATCAAATAAGCCGCTAAGTTTTTCTGCCAAAGGCTTGAGTGTAAAAGTAGCTCCAGTTCTATAATTTATTATTACTTGATTAATAAATTATAAAAAAATGGAACAAGCTCAATACTAATTAGGATGATGATAATCATTTCTAAAAGATTACTTCTTTTGTGATGGACGTTGTCGGACAATAAGTTAGATAAATCGGCCAGATTTTCTAATTTATTGTCGATACTATTTTGCCAATCTTTAAATCTGAATTTGTTAGAAGCAGTTCTAAATACCATGGATAGATATTGGTCTCCGATCATTTTGAGGGAATTTTCTACAGTTTCTACAATTTCGGCGATTTCAATATACTTTTGACCGGCACCCTTTGCTAGGCCTTGGAATTTTGAGTTAAAGGGACTTTCGTTGTTTTTTAAGCTCTCAGAGTAAATCTGATTCAATTCTTTATCCAACAATTCGTCATAATAGCGCATTTCCAGCAGTTGGTTTAGGGCAAATTCAATCACATCGGGAATATCCATTGTTCCTGTTGGTTCAACAATAAGAGCAGAGTTCCAATCAATGACGGCCAAATCATTTTTATAGTATTGAAGTTTAGATCCTAGGATTTTTTCACGCATTTGATCAGAAATTGTTTCTTGGTTTTCGGTAAGAATTAGTGCTGCAATATCTTCATCGCTTAAAAATTTATTAATATCTTTTGCTTCTTCTTCAAATTTTTCTATAAAAAACATCAAATAGTCTTCATAGACACTCCATTCGTTGGTTTTTAGCATGGCAGTTTGAATCTTTTGGGTAAATTCGCGGGCCTTTAAGCGTGCAAACTCATCAATTTCCAGCGAATCTTCAAAGAGGTTGGCCAACTTTGCTAAGGCCAAAAAATTAGAACCTTCAGGTATATTAAATTCAAATGTAAGCGAGAACGTACCAAAGTCCCAAATTTTGGCGTTTAGTTCAAATTTGTAGACTAGTCCATCGATGATGATTTCTTGGCCCCCAAGGCTTACACGTAGAGGATCAGCTGCGACATTGACGGACTGTAGGTCTTTTCGGCGTAATTTAAAACGCGACCTGGTTGTTTCATCGTTAATTATTTGTTCAGCTTTTTCAAGATTGATTTCTTCTCCGATATCAAAGACGCGATAGAGAAGAATTCGTCCCTTTTGAACTTTATGCATACAACACTCCTTACAGAAGAAAATTTTAGCATAAATTATAAATATTCCTCTGATTTTTCATAATTTGGCCTAACATTTAGAGCTAAATATGTTAAATCTTCTGCTAATAGATAAAAATTCAGGAAATAAGAATGCCAAACTTGTCCATTGAGCAAAAAATAAATGCATTAATTGAGCGTTTTACTAAGTATAACGACTGGGAAGAGCGCTACGGTACTTTAATTGATTTAGGAAAATCTTTGCCCGTGATGGACGAGGCATATAAAACAGAAGCGAATAAAGTGAAAGGGTGTCAGTCTCAAGTATGGCTTTTTGCCGAACTTTCGGGCGATAAGGTTATTTTTCATGCCGATAGCGATGCCACAATCGTTAAAGGTTTGGTGGCAGTGTTAGTCAGCGTATATAGCGGATCAACTCCAGATGAAATTCTTGCAACAAAGCCAACCTTTATTGAGACAATTGGGCTTCGAGAGCACTTATCTATGAGCCGTGCTAACGGTTTAAATTCGATGATTAAGCAGATATCACTCTATGCCATGGCATATAAAGTAAAACTTCAACAACAATAAAGCGAGTCAAATATGTTTAATATCCAAAGACCAAGAAGAAATAGAAGAAATGAAGCCATTAGAAGATTGGTGCGAGAAAATGCCATAACTACTGCTGATTTTATTGCACCTCTATTTGTAAAAGAGGGGAAAAATTTAAGAGAGCCTATTCACTCTATGCCTGGGGTTGTTCGCTATTCTATAGACGAATTAGTACAAGAAGCTAAAGAGCTCTATTCTTTGGGTGTTCCATGTGTTTGTCTTTTTCCGGCCATCGACGATTCGCTAAAAGATCCTAAGGCCCGTGAAGCGACTAACCCAAATGGTCTTTATCAACGCGCCATAAAAGAAATTAAAAATGCTGTGCCTGAATTGTTAATCATGACAGATATTGCACTAGACCCTTACTCAAGTGATGGGCATGATGGTTTGGTAGATCCAAAAACAGGCGTTATTTTAAATGACGAAACGCTGGATATATTGGCGGAAATGAGTATTGTTCAGGCCCGTGCCGGAGCAGATATCATGGGTCCAAGTGACATGATGGATGGAAGGGTGGCGGCCATAAGAGAGGCGCTTGATGAAGAAAATTTCACGAATATAGCGATCATGTCTTATACTGCAAAATACGCTTCTGCTTTCTACGGCCCATTTAGAGATGCACTAAGCTCCGCCCCTAAAAAAGGCGACAAAAAAACTTACCAAATGGATTTTGCAAATTCGCGGGAAGCGCTTCGTGAAGCATATTTAGATGAGGAAGAGGGCGCGGATGTTTTAATGGTTAAACCAGGTCTTCCTTACTTGGATATCATAAAATTATTAAAAGAAAATACTACTCTTCCTATTGCTGCATATAACGTCTCTGGAGAGTATGCGATGGTGAAAGCGGCCCACCAAAATGGGTGGGTTGACGGAGAAAAAGTCATGCTGGAAATGCTAACAAGTTTCAAGCGCGCCGGTGCTGACATGATACTGACTTATTTTGCTAAAGAAGCAGCACTGCTATTACAAAACAAATAGAACAAAATTATTTTAATGATTTAATTTTATTTATGCGCATGACTTTTTCATATGAATTAGAGAGTCCATCTTTCAAGTTTATAGAACTTTCGCATTCATTGTTCATATTCCACTCAAAATCGTCGTAACCTTGAATAAGAATACCTTCGACTTTTCCAGTGTTTTTATTAAAAACTGGAGAGCCTGAGTTACCTCCATAGGTATCGAGGTTTGCTTCGATATAGTTGCTGCGTAATTTAATAGATAACCAAGGATTTTCTTTTTCCTTATCGTTTAAAAAAGCTACTTTTGCACCATCGGCAGTTTTCATTGGCAGTCCCATTGGGTGACCAATAACGACTAATTCTGTTCCAATAAGAGGTCTTCCAAATTTTCTAAATTTAAGAGGTGTCACTCCTTTTACTGGGCGATCAAGTTCAATTACAGCAAAATCACGAATTTTTTTATCAGAATACTCAAATTCTTGTTCAAGGATTTTTTTACAAGAATAGATATCACTTGTTTTTATTTCTTCGCTGGTATCTTCAAAGTTAAATACCCATTTGTAACTTTCGCAATCGGCATCAGAGAACATACAGTGTCCTGCTGTAACCAACGTTTTTTCTCCGACAATAAATCCTGTACAGTTACCAAGTGAATATTGATTTCTAAAACGCTCGCTTGTGCACATATCGGGGGCCATATCACTTAACAGTATTTTTGAAAAATCAGTTATTTCAGGGTTTGATTCTCTTGTGCTTAGGCGATAATCTTGCACTCTTATGGCTATTGCTCTTCTTAGTTCGACAAACTTTTTATCCGAATAGAGTCTGCTTTCTTTTCTAGAATCAATTCCGTAGATGACATCAGGGACATTTAAGTCATTGGCATTAATGTTTTTCGCCTGGACTAATGAGGCGGCCAATAAATTAAATCCCATAAGTAACCAACAAAATTGCTTCATAAATTTAAACCCTTGATAGATCTTTGGATAGAGCTTTAAGCCCAGGGCTTTTTAATCGGTTTTTGGCCTAGATACAAGTAAGACTGAATATTTTACAAGTATTAAAAAATAAGAAATTAGGTAAAATACCACAAGTACAAGATATTTCTTTTTTATAATAAAAAATGGAACTCTGAATATGTCTAGTTATCAAAATTTGGCCCAATTAGTTCAGAAGCGATTAAGTCACTCAATTTTTAAAACTGAGCGAGGAACGGGAATCGATGTACCTTTTATTCATCAATTTATGGAGCGTTTTTTTGACACTCTCTATCCTGAGCGAAAAATGGTCAAAATCCACGATCAAAATGAATACTTAAAGGCTTTTCATACATTAGAGACCGATTTTTTAAAAATCCTAGAGATGGTTTTAATTGATTCAGTAAGCTTGGTAGAGCAATTGGATAATTGGAAGCAAGAGTTTTCAAAAATATCAAAAGAAGTCTATGAACTCATAGAATTAGATCGAGAAAGTTTTATAAAAAATGATCCCGCAATTCATGACACTAATGAGATTATTCTTTGTTACCCAGGTTTTAAGGCCATTTTGTATTACCGCTTTGCTCATATTTTGTTTACTAAAAAACTACCGCTTATCCCTCGAGTGATCTCGGAGTATGCTCATAGCTTAACAGGAATTGATATTCATCCCGGAGCAATTATTGGTAAGTATTTTTTCATCGACCATGGTACAGGAGTTGTTATTGGTGAAACAACTATCGTTGGCGATCATGTAAAGATTTATCAAGGTGTGACTTTAGGTGCTTTGAGTGTGAGTCTGGATTTAAAAAATAAAAAACGACACCCATCAATTGGTAATCATGTTGTTATTTATGCCAATGCCACAATTTTAGGTGGAAATACCGAAGTGGGGGATCATTCGATTGTAGGTGGTTCTGTTTGGCTAACCAAGTCTATTCCACGTAATTCAGTGGTCTATCATAAAAGTGAAATTAAAACTGATGTAAAAAATTGCGATAATTTTGAATTTAACGAGGAGGCACTAGCATATGAAATATAATTCAATTTTAGAAACCATTGGCAATACTCCAGTAGTCAATATTAGTGGGCTTTACCCCAAAGCACTGGAAAAAAATATCCAAATTTTTGTTAAATTAGAGCGTTCAAATCCAGGGGGATCAATAAAAGATCGAATTGCCCTGGCCATGATTGAAGATGCTGAGAAAAGCGGAATACTTAAATCTGGTTCGGTAATAATTGAGCCAACTTCTGGAAATACAGGGGTTGGGTTAGCGATGGTTTGTGCCATTAAGGGATATCGTCTTATTTTGGTAATGCCAGAAAGTATGTCGTTAGAAAGAAGACGAATTGTTGCGGCCTATGGAGCGGAGCTTGACCTCACACCAAGAGAAAAAGGTATGAAAGGTGCAATTGAGCGCGCGCGGGAGCTTTTATCCAATACACCAAATGCTTGGATGCCAATGCAATTTGAAAATCAATCCAATACTCTTATACATAAGAACACTACAGCAATTGAATTATTAAACGATTTTCCAAGTGGAATTGATTATCTCATCACCGGAGTTGGTACGGGGGGACATATTACTGGTTGCGCAGAAGTTTTGAAAAATAAGTTTCCTTCCATGAAAGTCATTGCCGTAGAGCCAAGTGATTCACCTGTTTTATCAGGTGGAGTTGCTGGTCCTCATGCACTACAGGGGTTGGGGGCGGGATTTGTACCCAGTATTTTAAATACAGCTCTATTAAATGGAGTTGTGCAGGTTAAAAAAGAAGAAGCCTACGAGTATGCACGATTGGCAGCAAAGAAAGCCGGAATTCTTTTGGGGGTGTCTTCTGGGGCAAGTCTTGCTGCTGTAAATAAGGAGCTTGATAAGATACCAGCAGGGTCTATTGTTGTGACATTTTGTTATGATACTGGTGAAAGATATTTTTCTGTAGCAGATCTTTTTTAGGCAAAAAGAATTAAGCCCCAAAATTATGGGGCTTAATTCTTTATTTATTTTTAACTAGAATAGGAACCTTTTTAAGATTTTTTTTGGACTTCATGACAATCGCACTAATAAACATTGCTACAATTGAAAGCGTAAGAGTTAGATCAATTAAATTTTGTGTGTTAAGTGTGGTCATGGCCATCTCCCATCGTAAAAAGATTTTAACGAACTTCATAAGCCACAAAGGCTTAGGGTGTAGCTAAAACTAGTATACACCATAGGTCTATTTTCGGATAGTCAGCAATAAACATTGAGAGAAATCATCTATTTTAATTGTTATTGGGAATAATATTCCCTTTTGAGATAGTCGCAGGTTCCTTATAATTTTGCAGTTTGAAAGCTTTAAAAATCGTTCTATTATTAAGATATCAAAAATTATTAATCGCGAGTGAAGGTTAGATCAAGATGAGTCTAGGACAAAGACAAAAAGCATTAGATATAAATTTGAACCCCAATATTTACGGAACTTTTGCAGAGATTGGTGCTGGCCAAGAAGTGGCACGACATTTTTTTAGGGCCGGTGGTGCTGCTGGAACTATTGCTAAGTCAATCTCAGCATACGATATGACGGTTTCCGATTCTATATATGGCAAAGAAACTTCTGGGCGCTACGTTTGTGAAGATCGTTTGCATAAAATGCTATCGCACGAGTACAACCTGCTTGTTGATCGACTTAGCAATATTCGCCATAAAGAGACCACCTTTTTTGCTTTTGCAGATACTGTGGCCGCCAAATCCTATCGGGGAACAGGTGAAAATCACGGATGGCTAGGTGTGAAGTTTCAGCACCGAGCTTATGCGCAGGCTTCCGAAGTAATTATGCATGTAAAAATGCTTGATGCAGAAAATACCCAACAACAAGAAGCCATAGGTCTTTTGGGCGTGAATTTAATTCATGGATGCTATCACTATGCGCACGACCGCGAGCTTTTTGTCTCAGGCCTTATGGATGGATTATCGACTGCAAGAATTCAGATAGACATGATTAGGGTTTCTGGTGAAGCGTTTCAGGGGGTGGATTCCAGGCTGCTTTGTCTGGAATTGGTTAAAAGAAAATTATGTGAAGCGGTAATGTTTAAGGGCGATGGTAATGTTGGGCAGGCAACTGATTTAATATATAAAAAAAATATTTTAGTTTTAAGGGGAGGGTATCGGCCTCCGACGCTATTGTCTCTTGATATGATGGAAACTGGACTTCGAAGGTTTCGAGAATCCCTACCACGTGAAGAGCAGGATAATATTGTAGTTCTTCCAGAAATTTCGATGTCGCAATTAATTGAAAGAGGCGTTGTTGATAACGAAGATTTTTTGGCCCGTGTAGATCTGTTGGCAGCACTTGGACATAATGTTCTAATTTCTAATTCAGACTCTTATGCCGAATTAAATGTATTTTTAAAACGACTTTCAAAGAAAAATATTTCCTATGTTATGGCCACCTATAATTTAGAAGATCTCTTTAAAAAAGATGATGGTGGTAAAATTATGGCGCAAATGTCAGGGCTTTTTGAGCCTGGTACCAGTGTTTATGTTTACCCATCATTAGATGATAAAAATGAACTTAAAACAATTAGTAATATGGATTTAAAAGACGAATATCTATTTCTTCTTTTGTTCTTAACAGAAAACAAATATATCGAAGACATTACAGATTACGACAAGCATGTTATTCATATTTGGTCTCGAACAGTTTTAAGGATGATTCAAGATGGTGAGGTTGGCTGGGAAAAAATGGTTCCTAAATTAGTGGTGAAAGAAGTTAAAAAGAAATGTTTATTTGGAGCAAAATGCGATTTATGAAAAAATTAATTTTTAGTATTGTGTTACTTGGAATTCACTCTCAAGTTTTTGCATGGGGAAAAATTGGACACAGAATCGTCGGTGAAATTGCCGAGAGAAATATCGACCCTAAGATAAAAAAAGCAGTTCAAGATCTACTTGCTACAGATGATTTAGCAAGAGCATCCACATGGGCCGATGAGATTCGCTCAGAGCCAAAAGTGTATGGATATTCTTTCCCATGGCATTATGTAAGTATTCCAGATGGAAAAAACTATTTTGACCAAAAAAGAGTTCGCGAAGGAGATGTGATTGAAGCTCTCTTTAGGCTAGAAGATGTTATTCGCGACACGAAACAAACAAAAGAAGAGAGAATTAAGGCCTTAAGGTTTTATATTCATTTCTTAGGAGACTTACATCAGCCACTTCATGTGGGACGAGCGGATGATTTAGGTGGAAATAGAATTAAGCTAGGATGGTTTAAAAGAGATGCAAACCTTCACTCAATTTGGGATGAAGATTTAATTAAATTTGAAGAGCTCTCTTATACAGAGTATACAACTTGGTTAAATAAATTTTCTGATGAAGAAAAAAAAGAATGGATTAAAGGTACATATTTAGATTGGGCCAAAGAATCTCAAGATTTAAGGGCACAAGTTTATGATACCAAAACAGAAAATCTTAGTTATGAGTATCACTATGCAGTTAAAAAAATCTATGAAGAGCGCCTTAAAAAAGGTGGTTTGCGCCTTGCCTATATGTTGAATAGAATTTTTAAACCACTGCCATTAGAAAAAATGGAAATAGAAGTTCGCTCAAAAATTAAGGACAATATTTAATTTTGATTCAGATAAAGAAAAATGGCCTTAACTAATTTTCTAAGGCCATTCTCAAAATCTTGTTCACTACAAAATTTTAACGGATTTTGTTTGTCTGCTTCACTAATACAAGTGTGAATGATAATTGTTTTATGAGTGATATGAGAAAAAATTGCGGTGGTTGCCCACTGTAAATTATCTTCACTAATTTCTTTTTTTATAACTTCTTTTATTACCATGGCAAAATATTCAGCACCAGGTGGCCCCTTTTCAATTTCTTTAATTTGGCCTAATTCACTTTTTTGCTTCATGGTAAAAGACATCATGACTTTCATGGTTGATACAATGTCGCTTCCATGCTCTTTAAAAAATCGAAAGACGTCGATAAAAAAATCTTCCGCTGAATTTTTTTTAGCTAAATGGAGATTATAAATTTCTCCTAAGCTAGTTGAGATAATGGAGGTTGAATTCTGAATGATCTGTACAAATAACTGCTCCTTGCTACCAAAGTGATAGTTAATTGCAGCAATATTGACGTGGGCATTTTTGGCAATTTCTCTGATAGAGGTACCTTCATAGCCATTTTCAGAAAAGAGCACGCGTGCCACGTCAATGATTTTAGTTTTTGTTTCTTTAAGTAATTGTTCCGTCATTTTATTCCATTAACTAATTTAAGAGTTGTGAACAACTTCACCACCACTTACTTTTTCGTAAGTAGGCTCATAGGGGATAGACTTAAATTTATTAGGCAAAAATGGTATTTTATTAGTTAATTTACCAACATCTTCAATAATTCCAAATCCTGCCGGCACCCAAACTAAAGTAAGAATGGTTCCAGTGGTTAATCCCCATGCCATGGCCATGGTCATTGGGATAAGCATGGAGTCAGCGCCACCAATTCCATAGGCAGTTGGAAATAAGCCTCCCATGGTCGTAAGGGATGTGGCCATAACTGGTTTTAAACGAATCGTTGGGGCCTTGATAAGGATATCTCTTAAACTCATTTTCCCTTCGTCTTTCATTTGGTTAATAAAATCGATAAGAATGATTCCGTTATTAACAATAATTCCCGCCAGTCCAATGACTCCAATCATGGCCAGAAAGCTTACAGGTCTTCCGTGTGCCCAGAAAGATACAGATACGCCAAGAAGTCCCAAAGGAATGGTGGTCATAATTAAGCCAGGGGCCAAGTACGATCTAAAAATATAAACCATAATGGCATAGATCCCAATTAGGGCCAATACTAAGGCATTTCCAAGAGAAGCCAATGATTCATTGGTGCTCTCCTGCTCTCCTCCTAGGACCATTGAGACATCGGGGAATTGAGATTCGTATTTTTTAAAGCTATTAATAACTACTTTATTGGCCAAAACTGAAGTGGTGATTTTGGTATCTACTTCAGCTAAAAGTGTTCTTGCTCGTTTATAATCAAAGCGTTTTACTTGGGCCGTGCCTTTTGTTTCTTTGGCATCAGCAAGCAATTTTAAAGGAACAAGATTTCCTCTTTGATCCATGATTTTCATTTGGTTTAAATCATTTATATTTTCTTTAGAGACACCACCAAATTTTACTTTTAATTCAACATCCTTATTGTTTAAGGTAACATCAGAAACAAAAGCACCACTTAGTGCTGTTCGTACGGTATTGCCGATACTTTGAGCTGAAAGACCAAGTTGATCGATTTTTTCATAAAACAAATCGACGTTTACTTCATCAGGGCCAAAGACGTCATCAATTCTTACATCGTAAGCCCCTTTATGTTGTTCTAAATCTCTAGTTATCTTTTGTAACAATTCATCTAAAGACTGTGCGTTGTTAGATCTAAATGTTACGGCCACCGGAGAACCAACAGGAGGTCCATTGACCTGAGCTTCAAAGCTTAAAGTTTTAACTTCATCAAGCTTGATGGTTCTAAGTTTTTCTAAAACTTCAGTGTGAGGAATATTGTTTTTTGCAAATGGAGTCATATAAATTTTTACAAGCCCAACATTATCTCCGCGCTGACCTTTAATATCTGTTAGTACCGCTTGGCTTGTTCCTGCCATGGCCACTGAGTGTTTTAAGATTTTGTCACCTAATACTCTACTGATTTCACTTTGAATTTTTTCTGTTACTTCATGGGTACGTTTTAGTTTTGTATTTTCAGACATTTCAATTCTTGCCAAATAAATTTCAGTTTGCTCAGGTGGAAAGAGCATAAATTTACTAAATACTCCAATAATCACAAAAGAGAGAACGACAATACCAGTGATTCCAAGTGCCGTTAAATAGCGATGGTCCACAAGTTTTTCCATCACCTTTTCAAATTTTTTTGAAAATCTATCAAACCAGTGCGATTCTTGGTCATTGATGTCTTTGATTTTTAAATTCTCTCCGACTAAGTGCAAACGCATTGGTAAAAAGAAAAAACATTCGAGAAGACAAAATAATAGTGCGACGGTTACGACTATAGGTATTGCTGAAATAAAGCGTCCCATAATCCCTGTAGTTACTAGCATGGGAAGAAATGCCGCTATTGTAGTGAAGGCAGTTGCCGAAATTGGTATCCACATAGTTGTAACTGTATCAATGGCCGAGTCAAGTGAGCTTTGCCCTAATTGGCGACGGCGAATCCATTCTTCTGATATAACAACAGAGTTATCTACTAACATGCCCATGGCAATAATCAGCGCTAATATGGTAATGGAATTTAATGTCATACCAAAACTAGGCATAAGACCAAGTGTGGCCAAAAGTGATACGGGAAGGGATATTGCAACCATCGTTCCAATTCTTCCTGGCATAAAAAAGAGAAGAACTGCCACGACAACAACAAGTCCAGAGATAGCGTTAGAAGAAAGGGTGTCTAGTTTTGCTTGCACCCTCACTCCTTCATCATTGAAAATAAATATTTTTAATTTCCCGCTATTTTGTTTTTCAAACCTTTCAAGAATTGGTTTTATTCCATTTACCAATTTTAAAGTGTCGGCACCACCTTTTTTTTGTACAGTTAAAAGAGTAGCTTCTTCACCTTTATAACGAGCGAGCACTCTTGGTTTTTGTTCCCCATCTTTAACCACTGCCACATCTTTTAAATAAACCATTTGTCCTTGAAAGTTTGATCTAATGGGCATGTTTTTTAATTCATCCGCATTGTTGATTTTTGCATCAATTTTTACTAAGCGCTGAGTTGTTTTATCCTCAAGTTCACCACCGGGTATGTTTATATTTCGAAGGCCTATTTTTTGTATAACTTCATTAACCCCAATATGGTGATAATCAAGATTTTTTTGGGATAGCTCTATTTCAAACTCTCTTTCTCGGTAGCCATCAAGCATAACCGCTTTAACATTTTTATTATCTTCGATATCTTCTTTTAGTCTATCGGCCACCAGATCGCGATACCGGTTAGTATTATCTCCAACGACGGCAATCTCTAGTGCTGCAAATTCTTCTGATTTGATTTCCGTAAATTTGGGTTTATCTTTTAGATCCGTAGGAAGATTTTTTGCTCGATCCACTGAGCGCTGAAGTTCTGACATAACATCTTTAACCACAACTTTCGGGTTATCCATATCAACGCGAACAATGATTCTACTTTTTCCCGCTTGTGATATTGAGCGAACATCCTTGATTCCAGAAACACCGCGAAGTTCGTCTTCGATGGGTTTGGTTATCTTGATCTCAATATCTTCGGGAGAAGCACCAAAATAATCAGTTTCCACAATGGCCGTAGCAAAATCTACCGAGGGATAAGATTCGGCATTCATTTTTTTTATTCCCATAAAACCAAAAAGCAATAAGAATAAAGTTAATACGCCGGTAAGTTTTGGGTTAGTGATAAAAAAAGCAGATAAATTTCTCATATTAAATCCTATTTAATTCACAAGGAGTTTCAGAAAATACTGTTAAGTAGTCAAATATCGTATTTAATATTTTTAACTTGGTCTCAATGGTAGTTAGTTCAGAAGAGAGCAATGAGTCTTGGTCGTTAATAATATCATCCGCAGAAGCTCTCGCTTGAAGGTATTTTTTCCTTACGCCATCAATTCTAATTTTTAATTGCTCGGAATTTATTTTTTGAACTCTTAGTACATCGTTAAGTATCTTGATCGACTTAACTAATTGATTGTGAGTAGCATTTAAATTACTTTGAATTTTTTGGATTTCAGAATCTATAGATAATCGCTCGTAGGCTTCTTTTACTGTCAGAGTTTGTTTTTTATAGTCAGTTAGTGGGATAGTTACATTCACTCCAACTAAGAAACCAGTGCGTCTTTGATTACTTAAATCGCTGTAAGCATCCGACAAACTTCCTCGATATTCATTGCTATTATTAAGTGCCGAAGCTGTACCAGTTGCTTTTACTGAGCCAATAAGTTCAGCTGTGGGGTCATCGTAGCGCTCGCGCATGATAGATTGGTTGTTTTTTATATCTGATAAAATTTCTGTTACCTCATCATATAGAGTGAATTCCATTGGGGTTTTATCCTGACTAGAAATGGTTTCAGTGCAGGCCAAAACTTTAGCGATGGTTTCATCCACATTATAAGGAGAAAGTAATAGATCTTTGCCTAATTCCGGTAGAGCATTTTTAAGTGACTGCAATAGGTTTTCCCGTTGAAATTGTAAAAGGAGGATTGATCCTTTACGTTGTGCAACCAAGGCTTCGTATCGAGCAACTTCATCTTTTTCGGCAACCGAATTTTTGAAACGCCTTAAAGATTCATTAAGAAGTGTGTTGGCCGATTTAAGAAGTTCCTCGGATATTTTTAAAGATTCATTATTGGCCACCAGGGACCAATAAATTCGTCTGATTTGTATTTCGTAGTTTTTTGTTGTAATCGTCGATTGCAATTTAGAACGATCGGAGGATTTGTTTAAGTTTTCTAATTCTTTTTGAGTCGATCTTCCTAAAAAATCTTTCCATAAATCCATTTTTAAAGTGTATTGCAAAGTGCTTAAGGATAGATCGTGGTACTTCGTAGTACCAGTGGTCGAGCTTTTTATATTGTTGGCGAGCACTAAATCAGATCTTATTCCATAGGTATGATTTTTTCTTATTCCAATTTTTCCGTCTAGTATGGGAGAAAAAACGGGATTCATTGGAATAAGGGCACGCTCATTGGTGCGGGTGTAACTGGTTTCAAGGTAGAGATCAGTTCCAAAATTTTCTTTAACTTGTAATTCTTTTAATTCTGTTTGTAAGTTTTGCGATTGAATGCTCTGGTTTTGCCAAGAATTTTTTCGAATCATCTCAATGAGGTTTTTTTCACTTATTCCTTGGGCCTTCAAATTTGGCATAATTCCGATAAGAAAGACGGCCGAGATAAATAAACTTCTTTTGTAAAAACACATGGTTATATTCCTAATGTTAAGGCATTAATCGATTGATTTAAACAATTGTTTGAATTTTAGTTTTAAAAATAATAAATGGCAAGAGTTTGAAGCTTAGACAAAACTTATATTGGTGAAATTCTACAAACAATGACCCAGAACCTGAATTCCTTCAATGATAACGCCTTTTTCAGTTAAGGCCGGTTTGATCATTTTTAGAATTTTAGTTATGTCCAATAGGCTTAATTTACAAAAACTAATTTCACTATAGCAGCGATCATGGCCTTCGATTGCCTCAGTTTTTTGTTCTTTGCAACTGATACCATACGAAATGTTTTCCATTTCTTTTTGTAGGCAAGTTGCGGTAGTGGCAAGCCATTTTTTTCCAAGCGCGCTCATTTGTGGTTGTAGGTTTTCTATACTCTCACTGCAATATTGAAAGCCAAACCCTAAGTTGTATCCATTTGATCCACATGGTGACTTTGCCTCTCTACATAGGTAGTACTGACAGCTTCCAATGAATTCTTGGCAGCTATCTTCTTTAGTAATATTTTTTTCGAAAATGTATTGGTGGTATAAGTTAGTGAGTTCTTTTTCGCTCATTATTTTTTTTAATTCACGATGAGTTTTTAATTTGAAAGGCTCAAATATTTTTGTCGCCTGGTTGTTGTTTTGAGCTTGAGAATAAAAGCTTATGATAAGAGTGAATATTAGAGTTAATAGCTTTAGAAAATTCATAATAGACCCATTTATTAAATTTTTTGTCTTTGTACCTGATCTTCCAAGTTTTTGCTGAAACTCTGTAAAATTTATAACTCAAACCTTGACGATTATTAAAGATACACCATCTTTTAAATAGAAAGAAGCGCAATATGTAGAGTAATATGTAGGGTCTTATTTTCAAGGGGGATTACTTATGAATAAGTTTGATCAAATTGTAGAAGGATCTTTAAGTGTGGCCCAAACTGAAGCTATTAAACGAAAAAATACTGAACTTTTTCCTATTCACTTAGTATTTGGTTTAATGTCTAATCCTCAAAGTTATTCATCTCGAGGGCTAAAAAAGTACAAGTCAGAAATTGAAAAACTTTTAGCTAAGCTTTCAACTTCGTCAAATAAACTTGATATCGATTCACTTCGAGCGTCGACAAAATTATCAGAATGGCTAACTTATGCATCAAGTGAAGCCATCCAACGAGGTAAAAGCGAAATTAGTGAGCGTGATTTAATCAAATTCATGCCACAATTTTTGCCAGAGCTTATCATCGATTATAATGAGTTTAGTCCAAAGCATGATGGTGATCCAGATAATGAAAAGCCAGATTTTTTAACCGACTTAAACGAGCTTGCCATGAACGGTAAGCTCGATCCCGTGATTGGGCGCTCAATGGAAATTCGAGCAGTGATGGAGATTTTAGGTCGCAGGGGAAAAAATAATCCAGTACTAGTCGGTCCAGCAGGCGTAGGAAAAACTGCCATCGTTGAAGGTTTGGCAGAAGCGATTATTAAAGGAAGTGTACCCGATGTTCTGCAGGGAAAAACGGTGTATTCACTTGATTTAGGCTCCCTGATGGCCGGAACCAAATATCGAGGAGAATTTGAAGAAAGATTGCAAAAACTTTTAAAATTTATAAAGGCTCAAAATGGGGAAGCTATTTTGTTTATTGATGAAATTCATCAATTAGTTGGGGCCGGAAAGACTGATGGTGCCATGGATGCCGCAAATCTTTTAAAGCCATCACTTGCGCGCGGCGAGCTTCATTGTATTGGAGCTACTACACCAGAAGAGTATCAGAAATATATTTTAAATGATTCGGCACTAGAGCGAAGATTTAGATCCGTTCCGGTGAACGAACCTTCTAAAGAAGATGCTATTGAGATATTGATGGGCATTCGAGAAAAGATGGAAATTCATCATGGAATAAAAATTTCAGATGAGGCAGTATTCAATGCAGTCTTTTTATCTTCTCAATATATTACAGATAAAAACCTGCCAGATAAGGCCATTGACTTAATCGATGAAGCGGCTTCCGCTCTAAAGTTATCGGCCGAAGCCATGCCTGCTAACTTAGTTGAGCTAGAAGCAGAAATAAGGTCAAAAAAGATTTTTTCTAAAACCACAACTAATAACTCAGAAATTTTAAAAGAAATAGAAAAGTTAGAAGCAGAATTCTCTGTTGGTAAAGAAAAATGGGAAAAGGAAGTATTTTCACTTAAACAAGTATCAGAACTTAAAAACCAATTAGATCGACATAAATTTGAATTATCTGTAGCGGAGCGTGGGCAAAATTATGAAGAAGCATCTAAACTAAAGTATTCGGTGATACCAGAAATTGAAAAAAAACTTTCTTCGCTATCACATGATTGGGTTTTAAATACTATAAATATTGCCAATGTTATATCGCGAACAAAAGGAATTCCTGTTGAAAAAATACTAAAATCTAAACAGGAAAACGTTTTAAAACTTGAGAGTTTTTTAAAGTCAAAAGTTTTTGGACAGGATCATGCCATTCATGAAATTTCAGAGGTGCTCATTACTTCTCACGCGGGTTTAACGGATCCATCGCGTCCTTTGGGGTCCTTTATGCTTAAAGGCCCTAGTGGAGTGGGAAAAACAGAAACAGCGAAAGCTTTGGCCGAGTTTTTGTTTGATTCTCCTGAAAATCTTATTCGTTTTGATTTATCAGAGTTTTCAGAAAAACATTCCGTGGCAAAACTTATCGGGGCTCCGGCCGGTTATATTGGGTATGAAGAAGGGGGCGTCTTAACAGAAGCGGTTAGAAGAAAACCGTATGCTGTAATTTTATTCGATGAAATTGAAAAAGCTCACCGCGATTTTTCAGATATACTTCTACAAATTTTAGACGATGGAAGATTAACAGATAATAAAGGGCGAACCATCGACTTTAAAAACACAATTATTCTACTTACAACCAATTCAAAAAACATTGAGGGGGACTTTAAGCCAGAGGTACTTGGGCGATTAGATGGCGTTTTAACATATAACAGTCTTGATATGGGCATCATGAAAGATTTAATTGCTAAAGAAGTGAAGCTTCTTAATCAACGTTTGGCCCACAAAGAATTAGAAATTCTTCTTGATGAAGAATTCATAAAACACCTAAGTGAAATGGGTTTTGATCCACGCTACGGAGCAAGACCTTTACAAGCAGTTTTCCAAAGGGAAGTCGTAAGACCTTTATCAAAGCGCTTGCTGGAAGCTGGTAGTGGAAACGGTAAGATATTAATTAAAAGAAATAAAGATTTGGAAGCCGAGCATAGTACTCTGGAATTTATTAGTCTTAATTAAATCTTTTAGTTAAAAGCTTTTAGATGTGTTTAAAAAAAGCCGATAGAATACTAAATTCTATGGGCTTTTTTTATTTAGGGTGGAAAAAAATATGGCAGGTTCAAATAAATCTAATGCGGAAATAATTTTTTTACAGCCGGACGAAATTCTTCTGCGGGAAGGTGAAGAATCTTCAGTCATGTACTATTTAAATCAAGGATCACTTGCGATATTTAAGCGTAAGGGCAATGGCGAACAACAGATTGGCACAATTTATTCGGGTGAGTTAGTAGGGGAAATGAGTTTTTTAGATAAGCAACCCCGCTCAGCAACGGTGCGTGCCATAACTGAATGCGAGTTAGTTATTATAAAAGGTGATAAACTTGAGGAGCTATTAGATAAATTGCCTAAATGGTATCGTGTTTTACTTGTCACTCTTACTGAACGCTTAAGAAAAGCAAATGCACGAATAAAAATTTAATATTTTTTACCCTCTAGAGATATTGTAAAAACTTATTTTTGTTATCGACCAGTACTACTTTTGGATCTAGTGGGCGATCGACAAATCCATAACTAAAGATGATAACTTCTTCACCTTTTTTTATGAGGTGAGCAGCCGCCCCATTTATGCAAATCATTCCTGAGTTTCGAGGCCCTTCTATGACATAGGTTTCAAGACGATTTCCAGAAGTGTTCGATACCACAGTTACTTTTTGGCCAGGCCATAGGTCTATTTTTTCTAAGAGATCAACATCTATAGTTATTGAACCTACATAGTTTAGATCTGCCTCTGTTATGGTGGCTTTGTGGATTTTACTTTGTAATACTTCTCTTAGCATATAATCTCATTACCGTTTAATTTTTTTATCTTGGCCCTGGTATTCCTAAAAAATATAATATAGACGTCATGGGGCCATGGCTCATATGATTTTGTGCTTCTCTTCTTACAACATCTTTAGCATGAAAGGCAATACCAAGCCCAGCGGTTGCAAGCATTGGCAGATCATTTGCACCGTCTCCAATGGCAACGACTTGTTCCAGTGAAATATTTTCTTGTTGGGCAATGAGCTTAACTAAAATTGCTTTCTGGTTGGCATTTACGATCGTGCCTTTTACCTTTCCAGTGAGTTCACCACCAACTATTTCTAATTCATTGGCAAAAGAGTAATCGAGGTTGAGTCGTTTTTTTAAATGGTCCGAAAAATAAGTAAATCCACCAGAGATTAAAGCAACTTTATAACCCAAAGCTTTAATTGTACCAATGAATTCACACACTCCAGGAGTAAGCGGCAGGTTTTCTAAAACTTCTTGTAACTTTTCTTCTTTTAGGCCTTTTAATTTAGATACTCTTAACCGCAAAGATTCATCAAAATCAATTTCCCCATTCATCGCTCGATGGGTGATGGCCTTAACTTCATCTCCGGCACCAGAAAGAATTGCAAGTTCATCAATGACTTCAGTTTGAATAAGAGTTGAATCCATGTCAAAAACAATGAGGCGCTTATTTCTTCTAAATACATTATCTTTTAAAAATGCTACATCAATTTTGTGAAGAGTAGATACTTTTAAAAGTTCTTCTTTTAGTTTGTCCCATGTTAAATTGACAGGAAGACTGGTCACGATCTCAAGCGAAGAAAATTCTTCGGGGGAAACTTTATCAATGCGCTCGATATTTATCTTATGATCGGATAGTGTTTTTGCTAAATCCGCAACAAATTGCGAGGTAATAAGCTGGGGGGCCACGCATGTAACAACAAATTTCTCATCTTGTAAGTTTTCATTTTTAACAATGCTGTCAACTACTTTGTAACTTAGCGAAAGACCCATTTTATTAGCTTCAAAAAGTAAATCTTTTAATACTGCTCCACTAGATTTATTGTCTTCATTATTTAATTCTAAAACAAAAGATAATGAAAGAAGCCCATGAGTTACAGCTTGACCCATATCGCGAATGCCTACATTGAAATCAGATATTATACGCATTAGTCTGGCCGTAATACCGGGATAATCTGGGCCAGAGACCGTTACTAAAATAATTTTTCCGTTAAGTTCAGTCATATATTTTCTCAATTTAAATTATGTTTTTGATCTTTTTGTTTCTTTTTTTTCTTTTCGTATTTTTTGAATCTTTTGAATTAAGCCCACCGAGTACTCAAGAGCAGAATAGAGCGAAAACAATGTGGCAAGAATCATTGCCCATGAGCCAATTGCAATCATCGGTATACTGAAAGGATTGGCATTTGCCATGAGCATTGGAATACCGACCATTTGGGTTGCTGTCTTCCATTTGCCCAGGGCCCCCACTGGTACAGAAAGTCCTTTTTCCATTGCTAAAAGTCTTAGGGCGGTAATATACATTTCTCGCAAAACGAGAACTAGTACCATTAAAACATTTAACCGATCGAGCGCCAAAAGCATAATGAGTGAGCTTATTACTAAAAATTTATCAGCTATAGGGTCGAGAAATGAACCAAACACTGTGACAATATTTCTTAGTCTTGCAATATGCCCATCAAAAAAATCTGTAATCGATGCTGCCACAAACGTCCAGGCAGCAATCCAGTTTAAGGTATTAATGGTTTCAGCGTCGAGTTTTTCATTTTTTGTTGTAAAATAAAGTGAAAAAATAATGATGGGTATCATCACTACTCTTAATATAGTTAAACGGTTTGGTAGGTTATCTATTTCCCATTCGTTTGGATGGTGGGTTTTTGGGGGTATCACTTTTTTTCCTTCTTCCAATGGATTGAAGATGATTTTAACCTAATTAAACAGAGATGCAATGACAACAATTTTTGTCCTAAATATTTTAAAGGGGAATTTTCATGGATCGAAAGCTTAGTTTAATTAAAAGTACTGAAAAGGTTCATGAGAAAAGGGTGTTTCCTCGTTTTCCCATTGGGCTCATGATTTTTAAAGATCAAGAAAAAAATTTGAGTTTTGAAGTGAAAGATATTTCTTTGACAGGGATGCAGTTAGAATTTAAAGATGGGGCCTGTCAGTACACTGTGGGCAGTGAAGTTTTTGGTACACTTCATTGGAGATCAGATGAGATGAGCTTGCAGTCAGTTGTGCAATGGGTACGGGAAAATCGCTTGGGTCTTCGTTTTCCTGAAGATGGTGCCAGTGTTAATACCCTTAAGAGTTTTCTATCTCTAGATAATATTGTTTCGCATATTAGGGCCATTCATGAAAATCCAATTGGCGTTGAGATGCCTAATGGCTTAAAGTATTGGCTTAAAGCCGACGGGGTTTTAGAAATATTTGTCTGGGAAGCACCTCGTTCGGGGATTTCAAAATTTCATATTTTATTCATGGAAAATTTCTTAGAGTGGACCGAGGGCGTTGGTCTTCGAACCGGCAGTGTTTTAACGCAAAGAAATCTTGAGACACCACTAACTCTTGAAGATGAAATGGTTTTTGAAGCGGACGAACTGGTTGACGACGAAAAAATTCACTTGGGCAAAAGAATTCTTGGGGCCATTAATCCGGAGCATATTCACCATGCAGACCGTGAGTTTTTACTTTATAAACTAAAAGGGTATAAAGCCGTTAGTTTTTAGCTTTAGTTAAGTAATTCTCCTAAATAGTTCAGAGGAAAGGGTTTTCACACCTTTTTAAACCTGTTTATAATAGAGTAAAATTTTTTAATAAACTGGAGATCATATGAATCGTAACCTCGCTCTAGAGTTTGTTCGTGTAACAGAGATGGCCGCTATTGCATCCGCTCGTCTAATGGGACGAGGGGACGAGAAAGCAGCTGACCAAGCAGCCGTTGATGCAATGAGAGCAATGCTTGATTCCGTTGAATGTGATGCTACGGTAGTTATTGGAGAGGGCGAAAGAGATGAGGCACCAATGCTTTATATTGGTGAAAAAGTCGGTTCAGGTAGAGGAACAGAGCTTGAAATTGCACTTGATCCTCTAGAAGGAACCACTGTTTGCGCGAACGGTGGCTACAATTCAATTTCAGTTATGGCAATTGCAGAAAAAGGTAATCTTTTACATGCTCCCGACACATATATGTTAAAAATTGCTTGTGGCCGCGAAGGGCGAGGTTTAATTGATATTAATGAATCTGCCAAAGAAAATTTAAGACGACTGGCCGATGCAAAAAAATGCCGAGTGGCAGATCTTACTGCAATTGTTTTAGATCGTCCTCGCCACAAAGATTTAATCCAAGAAATTCGCGAGGCGGGCGCTCGTATTCAGCTTATTGGCGATGGAGATGTTTCTGCCGCCATTGCCTGCTGTGATCCAAATTCTGGAGTAGATATTCTTTTTGGTATAGGAGGAGCACCTGAGGGCGTTATCTCTGCCGCAGCTTTAAGATGTATGGGAGGAGACTTTCAAGGAATATTAAAACCTAGAAATCAAGAAGAGATTGAGCGCGCAAAAAAGATGGGTGTAAGTGATATCAATAAGGTTTTTAAAATAGAAGAGCTAGCACGAGGAAACGTGATGTTTTGTGCCACAGGTGTAACTTCTGGAAACTTTCTTCGTGGAGTACAGTTTAAACCATGGGGTGCCATAACTCATTCAATAGTTATGAGAAGTGCATCGGGGACAGTTCGTCATATCGAGGCGGAACACCATTTTGATACCAAACC
>CAYWBR010000008.1:0-9025 GCA_964456675.1 uncultured Bacteriovorax sp.
ATGGTTACGAAAACTAAAGAGATAGAGTTTAAGGGACTTAGATTCCACCATCTTTTTATCCGCAATGTAGTTTATAAAAATTTTGGCAAAATCAGGTTGGCCTGTCTTTGGGCATAAAGAAGTAAACTCAGTACAAATAAAAGTTGTCCATGCAATTGAGTTTGGATTTTTATTATCAAATGCTTCTAAAATTTTATTTGAATGCTGAAGATCATAATCGGTTTCGCTCTGGCCTAGCTTAAAATCTTTTAGCTCCGAAGACGAGCGCCCCTGGCTTTTTGCCACGGTTTTTAATTGTCTAGAATTTGTCTTAGATGTCTTGTTTGTTTTTGCCATAGCATGAAGCCTTTCTACATGAAATTGTCGTTTTATTTTAGTATTGTTCTGTTATAAATATAGCATTAAAAAAAGATCATTTAAATCATCTTTTATTGTAGATGCGGATAATTCAATCAATGGACATGTAATGACTCAGTCAGCCAAAACAAACGATAGATACTCTGAAAAAACTAAAGTGATATTTGTACAATTGGGCTCTCCTAAGTCACCAAGCATAAGTGATGTACGTTCATATTTAAAAGAATTTCTAGGTGATCCACGAGTCATAGATTTGAACCGCTTTTTTTGGAATATAATATTGTACGGGTTTATCTTACCTTTTAGACCAAAACGATCGGCGAAATTATATTCTAGGATTTGGGATGGGGTGAGCTTTCCGTTAATAACCATAACCGAAAAGTTTACTAAGAAAGTTAGAAATTTTATAACTCATCCACAGGTAGAAGTGGAGCATGCTTTTTTACTTTCTAATCCGCGCTTTAAGCATATATGGGATAAGTGGGAAAAAGATGAATGTCGGGCAACTAAAATTTTGGCCATACCGATGTTCCCACAGTATTCGGAGTCCACGACGGTGTCCGGAATTGACGGTTTATTTCACGAGATAAAAAAACGCTCAATGGTTCCTGACATCCAAGTAGTAACAAATTTTCATCGCTCCAAAGCTTTTATCGATGCAAGTGTGCGACAACTAAATAGTGAACTCAAAAAACTAAAAGAGAATGGTCGAAACACTGACCGCTTAGTTTTGTCGTTTCATGGTATTCAGAAAAGAAGGATTAAAGAAAAAGGTGATAGCTATTTTCAACATTGTTGCGAGACCTATTCACTCATCGTGGAGCGCCTAACAGAAATTGATAAAAATAAAATTGTGATGACTTTTCAATCACGTTTTGGAAATGAAGAGTGGTTGACTCCCTATACCGATGAAGTTGTTCGAGGATTGGTAGTAAGTGGTGATAAGAATTTGGCCATCTATTCACCTAGTTTTGTCGCTGACTGTTTGGAGACTATTGATGAGCTGGGAACTGAACTCGTGGAAGAAGTCCATGAATTAGGGGCTTCAATGCATTTTATTCCTTCGCTTAACGACGATGATAAATGGTGCAAAGATTTCGCTCAATTTGTCGAATGTTGTGCCACTGGAAATATCGGCGAAAGGGATCAGTTGTTTTATCGGCCAAATGTAAATTTTGAAAAAGAATATCAAGATCAGTGCGAGAAGGAATTAGAAATGAAATCTACTCCATTAACAAAAGAAACAAAATCGACACTTAAAATTATTTTTCTTACGATATTTTTAGACCTGGTAGGGTTTTCGATAATTTTCCCTCTATTCCCATCCCTCGCTAAATTTTATCTACAAACAGATGCAGACAATTACTTTCTAAATCTAATTTTTAATCTGGTTAATACCATTGTTCAGACAACTGGGGGAGAAGCCAGTGTTTTTTCAAAAATTGTTCTCTTTGGCGGTTTTTTAGGTGCATTTTATTCTTTATTACAATTTATAGCAGCGCCAATCTGGGGTGCTATCTCAGATCGTATTGGACGAAAACCTGTACTTTTGGTTTCTCTTTTTGGTTTAATGATTAGCTATATACTTTGGTTTTTTTCTGGTTCATTTACAACTCTCATTGTAGCAAGAGTTATTGGCGGGTTGATGGCCGGAAATATTTCTACCGCAACAGCTGTGGTAGCCGACATCACCACCCCAAAAACTCGCTCCAAGGGAATGGCCATTATCGGGATTGCTTTTGCCCTTGGTTTTGTTATTGGACCTGCTATTGGAGGAATTTTTTCATTAGTTAGAATTGATTTACTATTTCCTGGCCTGGTTAGTTATGGGGTTAATCCATTCTCAACTCCGGCATTGATTGCCATGCTGCTTGCAATATTTAACATTATTTGGGTTTATAAAAAATTTAGTGAATCTCTACCAATGGAAAAAAGAGGCTTGAGTGAAGATGCACGAAGTGCAAATCCGCTTAAAATTTTTAAACCACTTCCTTATAAAGGTGTTAATACAGTAAACTTAGGACACTTTCTTTTTCTCACGGCTTTTTCTGGGATGGAATTTACTCTAACTTTTTTGGCCTTTGAGAGATTAAGTTTTACTTCTATGGATAATGCTTATTTATTCATTTTTATCGGGTTTATTTTGGCATTTATTCAAGGTGGGGTGGTTAGAAGAAAGGCCCACGATGTAGGTGAAAAGAAAATGGCCATTATGGGTCTTATTACTTTAATTCCAGGTCTTATTTTAATTGGTATCACGCAATCGGTATTTTTACTTTATTGTGGCCTATTCTTTTTGGCATGTGGTTCTGCAATGGTCATTCCCTGTTTAACAACGCTTGTGACTTTATACACACCCGCAAGTGAGCAAGGTAAAAGTGTGGGGATATTTAGAAGCTTAGGGGCCCTTGCCAGAGTAATTGGTCCAACACTTGCTTCCATTATCTATTATATGTATGGATCATCTGCACCATATTATATTGGAGCGCTATTTTTAATAGTGCCAATTATTATGTTAGTGAATTTACCAGTCTATAAAAAATCTTAATAAGTTTTTTAGCATAAAAATGGATTACTCGTTTTTTCATTTTTAATGTCGGTCATTGGCCCATGGCCTGTGATGACCCTTGTTTCATCTGGAAGGTTTAATAAACGCTCTTTGATCGACTTTATTATCAGGGCGCCATCGCCACCAGGTAAATCTGTTCGACCAATTGAGCGATTGAATAAAGTGTCACCACTTAATAAAATGGGTGTACCAAATGCTTCGGTGTAGAATGATGTGGAGCCAGGAGTATGACCAGGCGTATGTATTGCTTTTAAAAAATCTTTACTGTGGATATTGGTTCCATACTCATTTTCGTGTTCAATGAATTCATCTAAAGGTCCTGGTGTTCCAACGCTTTGGCCAAAAAACTTTCCTTGAGTCGGGAGTAGCTCGTATAAAAATTGGTCGTCTTTATGTAGGCAAAGCTTGGCGCCTGTTTTTTTTCGAAGCTCATCTGATTGTCCGATATGATCAAAATGCGCATGGGTGTGGAGTAAATGAACAGGGGTTATATCAAAATGATCTAACACCTTTTGAAGACTTACTAAATCGTTACCTGGATCGATAACCAGTGCTTTTTTAGAGGTTTTATGAAAAATAACTGTGCAATTGCATTGGTAAGAACCAATGGGGAAGCTAATCATTTTTAAGTTTTCGTTTTCACTTTCAATAAACATAATGCCCTCAAATTTAGATGACTAATTGTCTGAAATTATAAGTTTTTACCTAGATTGTCCAATTCTTAGACGAAGTTAGTGTAGGTATTACATTTTTACCAATAAGCACATTCTCACAACACAATTCAGTTAAAATCCCTAATAGCCATTAATAAACTTTAGACCAAAGGTCTATTTATGAAAATGAATGCTGTAATTAAAACGATGACTTTTTCTGCAATATTAGCGACGAGCTTATTTTCAAAAGCTGTTAGCGCGGAATCAGATTTTTCATCTTTTAAAACAAAAAGAGATAGTACTCACGAGGTTACTGTAATAAATCACGGAATGTCTTCATTTGAAGAGCGACTTAGATTAATTGAATCTGCTAAAGAATCGATTGAAGTAGAATATTTTATCTATAATGCAGATATTTCTGGAAAAATATTTACCCAAGCCCTTATAAAAAAAGCTCGCGAGGGTGTTTCGGTTAGAGTTCTTTTAGATTATTTTATGATCAAAGATCAAATTAATACTTTTATGATTCACGAATTAAAAAAAGAAGGTATTGAGGTTCGTTACTATAATCCAGCACCAAGTATCCGGTTCATCAAAGTTCAGTATCGTAATCATAGAAAAATATTAGTAATAGACAATGAAGTTGCAATGACTGGAGGTAGAAATATTGGAAATGAATATTTTGACTTGTCTCCAGAGTTTAATTTTTTAGATCGCGACATCGTTATTCGGGGAGAAATCGTTAAAGATATTAAAAATTCTTTTGATGTAGTTTGGAATTCAGATGAAGTTAAAGAAAAGAAGCGCCCAAGGCAACCGGAATCACATGATGCTAAATATGGTAGAAATAGAGATCATTTCGATGATTTTGATTACCGCCATGACTTAGCACGCTTTAATAAAAAGGTAGATACTGCTCGTGAGTTTTTATTAGTAGACGCCAATGAAGAAAAGGTGCTTGAAATTCGTGAGAATGGATCTAATAGTTTAAAAAATGAATACTCAGGAAAATGTGAATCGATGGAGTTTTTATCAGAATATCCAATTGCAAATTCTGATGTGAAAAAACAGCGAGTTATTAAATACGATATTTTTGATAGAATAAAAAATGCAAATAAATCGGTAAGCGTTGATTCACCTTATTTTATTTTAGATGATGAAGCTGCAAATAGTTTTAAGACTGCTCTTAGTAAGGGAACGAATATTGAACTCTTAACCAATGGTCTAAACTCAACTGATGCAATTTATGTTTATGCCGTATTTGAAACAATCATTAAAGATTGGATAAATTTAGGTTTAAAACCATATATGTATTTAGGTCACAAACCTAGTGAATATGAAGTTCTATCTTCAGAAATTAAAGAAGAAACTCGTTTTGGTGTTCATGCAAAAACTTTAATTTTTGATAATAAAGATGTGACAATCGGAACATTTAATTTTGATCCACGTTCATACAACTTTAACACCGAAATGGTGGTAACTTGTAACAACAACGAAGAATTAGCAGAAGTTGTAACTAGAAATATTCATCAACGTATGGAGTCGTCGGTGCTTTTAGATTCAGTTGAAAAGGTTAAGGAAACCGAGTTTTATCAAGTGAGTACTGGTAAAAAAATAATTTACTGGTTACTAAAAATTCCTTCTAACCTACTTGACCACCTTCTGTAGAACTTGAAGCCAAATAGTATCGTTAAAAAACCTAAGGCCAACCCTATAATAAGTTGGCCTTTGTTATTTTGATTTTCATCGTTAATAACAGTTGTGCCACAACTTACCGGTTCTTCTTTTGGGTAAAGGTAGGTTATCCCATCAATATCATCCCAACCTAATTTTCTTCTGGTTGGAATGGATAAGTAGTACATTAGGGAATCTCTTACAGGTGAATGCCCAAGGCCAATTGCATGACCTAGTTCGTGTGCCAATAGTGCTCTAACCTCATCACGAGTTTTACTTGCAATGGCATTTGTATTCGTATCATTTAATAATAGCACGGCGCCTTTTATTTTATTGCCTGAAAAGCTAGTGGGAACTGTGACTGCTAAAAGTCCAGAGTTTGGAAAATTAACGGTAGTATCATCGTTACAAGCAACGAGAATACCTGAGGCATAAGCAAGTAGGGGATTAACCTCGCAACTACTTCCTGCACCCGTGCAAAGTGGTTCACTGCCGTAATCAGTACTAATATTTACAAGTCCGCCTGATTTTAATACTAACCTAGAGCTTGAAACCGTGTTCCAGTAATTTGCATTTGCCTCACCAACGAGATTTACTAAATCAGCTTCGCTAAGCCCAATATTGTCGCAGAGGTTACTGGCAACATAGACATTAACTTCGTTTTGTTCAAAAGATAAATTGAGGTTATTATTTAGCGTAAAAGAGTAGATAGATGTATTAAATGCGAGTCCTAGTAAAGCAAATAAATATTTCATCGTTAAAGTCCTTATAGAAAAATTTCTCCGAAATGGTATTTCATTTGCAATAACAGCGAAAACGCCCGTTTATCTTTATCAAGAGCTGTTATGACAAAAAGATCAGAGTTTAGAGTAACGTTATCAAATAAACTATATCCAGCACCTATAGACCAAACCATATTTCTAGCGATTCTCGATTCGTTTGGTACATTAAATGTTTGAGTTGAGTTTCCATTGTTAAGCGTAACTTCACCGCCATCACCCCAAATTCGAGTAAATTGCAGACCTAATAGTGATTGGAAGTGGAAAAAATCGTAATAAAAACGCATTCCAGGTGCGGCCAATACGACCATTCGGTGAGTCGTGTCATCTTTGGGAGACTGGGGAAATGAAGAGCCTAAGAGTATACCATAATGAAACGTGTCTCCAACTTTATAGAAAAACTCAGTAGATAAAAATGGACGATAGGTGCAAATATTTTTTGACCCTTTATCGTCTGATTGCACTCTTTGAATTTGCTCACAATAATTACCAATGCCCATTCCTAAGTCATGGCCTTTGGCTGCAAGAATATTAGAGCTTGAACGAATAGACGTTAAATCAGCAAAAACTATTGGGGGATTTAAATAAAATAGAAATAGAAAAATTAGGTTATATGTAATATTTTTTTTCATGATTGTTTAGTATTCTTTCAGAGAATGTTGTAAAATGACAAAGTATTTTTTCTTATTTATTTAAAGAGGAGTCATTTATGTTTGATAATTTTGTAATACCTGAAAATTTACTTCCAAGTGACCCACGTTTTGGATCTGGCCCTAGTTTAATTCCGATGGAATTTGTCATGAATCTATATAATGCCGGTCCTCATTTTTTAGGAACAAGTCACAGAAAACCTGCGGTAAAAAATCTAGTAAAGGAAATTCAAGACGGATTAATAAAATATTTTAAACTAGATCCTAATGAACATCTTGTTGTCCTTGGCAATGGTGGAGCAACTCTACTTTTTGATATGATTGCACTTGGTCTAGTTGATAAAAAGGCAAGTCACTTTACTTGTGGGGAGTTCTCAGAAAAATGGTTTCAGTCCTCAAAGCTTGTACCGTGGATCGAGGCAGAACAGTTCTCTGTGCCTGTTGGCAAAGGAATAAATGGTGACTCAAAACCTGGATCAGATCTAATTGCCGTCACTTTAAATGAAACTTCAACAGGTGTTCAGTTGTCTAAACTTCCCACTGTTGATGCGAATACTATTTTGGCCGTAGATGCTACTTCTGGTGCTGGCCAGTGTCCATGTGATGTGAACAAAGTAGATGTGTTTTTCTTTGCACCTCAAAAAGTGTTTGCATCTGATGGTGGTTTATTTATTGCCATCATGTCTAAAAAAGCTCGTGAGCGTGCATTGAAAATAGCTTCTGATAAATCGCGCTATATTCCAGAAATAATGAATTTCAAACAAGCAATTACAAACTCTGAAGCTAATCAAACTTATAATACGCCAGCATTGGCGACCTTATTTTTCTTTAATGAGCAAGTAAAACTTATGAATCAATTAGGCTACGATGAAGTTCAAAAATTAGCGAAGAAAAAAGCTGATTTACTTTATGGATGGGCCGAATCAAAGCCTTATTTATCATGTTACATTGAAGAGAAAGAATTTAGATCTCATGCGGTTGCAACCATCGATGTTGACTCCAAAGTAAATGTTGATGACGTTATTAAATTCTTAGAAAAGAAAAAAGCAGTTTACGGAATCGATGGGTACAGAAAGCTAGGTAGAAACCAGTTTAGAATTTCCATGTTCCATAATATAAAGTATGAAGATCTTCAAAAATTGACTTCTCTTCTATCAATGATGATTGAGTCTAAACTTTAAGTATTCTTTTAAGAATAATAGCCTAACCCCCTAAAAAGACGGCCATTTTTTTGGGGGGCACTGTATACAAAATGATCATTTTAAATCCCCTGTGAAACTCTTACCTTTTTACACATCCAAAAGCTTATTCTTTGGCATAATGGGAAAAATCTTGAATTTAACTATTGTGTGAGAGGATGATTATGAAAAAGGTATTGTTAACGGCAACCCTACTAGTTAGTACTTTTGTGAATACCCTAGCTGTTGATACAGTTCTTACAAACCATGGTGATCCAAACAAGATCGATCCATGGCTTTTTAACCCTCTAAGTAAATATGTAACAAAAGATCAGTTTAAAAAAATTGCAGAAGAGTCTTCAAGACCAGTGAGTAATAGAAGTGATTACATGGAAGGAAAAGTAATTACCATTAACACTCAAGACAAGGAAGCTTGTCAGCAAGTGAGAAAAGAGTTGAAACTAGGCGGAGAGGTTTGCTTACAAGATAAAAATAATCCACTGGTTTCAGTCGTTGTAATGCGTGATTCATCTGAAAATGAGTTTGAAAAAGAAATTAGATTTTCAGAACTTTCAGAAAAAGAAAAGACTGTTGTAAAGGAAGTGAGAAACTTAGGAATTATGGGCGCTGGGATGTTCGGTATTATTTATGCACTACCAGAGAGCATTTCCAAGTGGGATAAATCAAGAGGGTTCTTGGCCTTAGCTTCCAAGTACGATGAAAATATAAAAGCCGGTCCAGTAATCGACAAAGATGATTGGGTTGTAAATTATATTGGTCACCCAGTTTCAGGTGCTGCTTATTACACAATGGTTCGTCACCAAGGTTTTTCTAGAATGGAGTCGTTTGCATTTTCAGTAGCAATGTCGACATTCTTTTGGGAATACGGAATTGAAGCCTTTGCAGAAATTCCTTCTCTTCAAGACTTGATCATTACTCCTGTGATTGGATCTTTAATGGGAGAAGCATTTTACCAAGCGCAACTAAAAATTGATGCTAATGGTGGTAAGCTTTTAGGTTCAAGAGCTTTGGGAACAACGGCTTCAGTGTTAATGAATCCTGCTGGCTCTTTATCGAAAAAAATCAATAAGGTATTAAATGGTAACGTGATAAAATATGCAAGTTTTTCTTTTCAGTAGCCATCATAACAATAGTAATAACTCCA
>CAYWBR010000008.1:9035-53111 GCA_964456675.1 uncultured Bacteriovorax sp.
CTCTCTAAAAAGATAAATAAATTATTTGATGGTAATGTTGTAAAAGATGCCAGTTTTTCATTTACAACTACAAATCCTATGAAATACGACCTACCAGGAGCACCTGCAAAAAATGATGGTTATATGGGATTTCAATTAAAGTTCATATTCTAATAAATGGCCAGGTCAAATTGACCTGGCCGTTTTAGTTTTTAAATTAATCGTCAACTGCAGAATCATCGCCATCATCTCCGACATCGCGTTTATAGTTGGCAAAAAATTCTTTTTTAAAGTCTAAGAATCGGTCGGCCAAAATAGCTTCACGTGCCTTTTCGGCCAAGCCTTTATAGAAGGCAATATTGTGAGTAGTGGCCAAAATCTGTCCTAAGATTTCGTTGGAATCAAAAAGGTGTTTGATATAAGCACGAGAGAAATTTTTACAAGTATAGCAAGAGCAGCTCACATCAATCGGGTAAAAATCTCGGCGATAATTCCGATGGCGAATTCTGATTTTACCTCGCGATGTAAAAAGAGTTCCTCCGCGAGCAAACTTAGTTGGAATGATACAATCACTCATATCAATTCCATTTTCCCAAAGCATAAGAAGATCTTCTGGATTACCAATTCCCATGGCGTATCTAGGTTTATTTACTGGCATTAAAGGCGCCGTAAAGCTCACGATTTTTTCCATCCATTCTGCACCTTCACCCACAGAAACTCCACCTATTGCATATCCAGGGAGGTCTCGTTTTATTAATTCATCAACACATTCTTTTCGAAGATCGTTATAAGTAGATCCTTGAATAATTCCAAAAAGAGCTTGTTTTGGATTATTCCAAGTGGCAATACAGCGATCAAGCCATCTATGAGTTCTATCCATTGAGTTTTTTGTATACTCACGAGTTGCCGGATAGGGAATACATTCATCAAAGGCCATCATAATATCAGAGCCCAAGTTTTGTTGAATGGTTATTGAAGTCTCTGGAGACAAAAGAACTTTTTTACCTTTTTGATCAGAAAATTCAGCACCTTCTTCTTTTATGTTTTTCTTTTGAAGTGAGAATACTTGAAAGCCACCAGAATCGGTTAAGATTGGTCTATTCCAATTCATAAATTTATGAAGACCGCCGGCTTTTTTTACTAGGTCAGACCCAGGAGTCAAATGCAAATGGTAAGTGTTAGATAGAATAATTTTTGTATCCATATCTTCAAGAACTTTAGGTTGCAGAGCTTTTATAGCTCCATGAGTTCCAACTGGCATAAATACTGGTGTTGGAATATCTCCGTGGGGAGTCGTGATGACGCCTGCCCGGGCCTTTGAGTTCTTGTCCACATGCTCTAGCTTAAATTTAAAATGTTCTTTAACCTGATCTTGAATTTTTTCAGACATGATTTTTCCTTTTCTAAAAATTAGATGTGATCTAATTTGTTGATTTACTTCAACAGATATTTTTTGCTGTTTTAACTTAAGAAGCGCAGAGAGGCCATGGGGGAAGTTAATTTTACAGGGGTAAAGAATTATTTTTTAGTTTTTTTGGCCGGCTTTTGGAATAAACTTTTTAACTTGTCCATAAATCCTTGTTTTTTTTCTTTGGAATCTAAAGATTCCAAAGAAATGCTAATTGAAGATGTTCCTCTTTTTTTTATTTTAGCAGACCCAGAAGCTTCTTTTTTAGCATTATTTAAAAACTTTAACTGGGGATTTGAATTTTCAAGTCCTTTGGCAAGCGAAGTCGTCGAATCCTGGCGAATAATTATTTCAACAGAATTTAGAGAAATGCTGTCGCCTTTTTCAAGAAGATAATGCTTACCTTCAATCATGGGAGCACGATTTAGCAAAACATCTTCCTCTCCAGATAAATTTATTCCGATTAGCGTATTTGCTCGCATTCTAAAGATAAATTGCTTGCTGTTAAATCCTTCATCATGGCTTACGATTATGTCGTTTCTTGGATCTGAACCAATGGCAACGGCTTCCACCACATCAATTCTTTGAGGAAGTTTTTTAGGTGTTCTAATATCGAGTGTGTAACGAATTTGTGGATCGTTTTTAGTTATATCTGACATTCTTTTATATTCGCTAAGTTTTATCTTTCTTTCAATAAGATTAACATTAAGTTTGCCTTAAACCAGGCAATGATCTCAGAACCTAGAAAGACAAAAGTCATTTAGTTTTCTTATCCAAAAACAAGCATGATTTTCCCTCTCTAAAAAATTTATTTTTCCATTAAAATTAAAAGGTCATTTCTCATTCAAGGATGGATTGTTTATGAAAAGAAGTTTACTTTTAAAAGGGATTTTTGGAGCACTCATTGCCCTTAATGCCAATGCGTATGATGTTGTTGATCGCTTTAAGTTAATTGAAGACAAATTAAAAACGGAAAACATGCTACGTCCTTTTGGCCATGATTTTCTCATTGATATCAATGCATCGATGAATAAAAATGTCATGGATTTTGTTGATGAAGTAAAGAAAGCTAGCGAAGCCAGTGGGGCAACAGCGCAATTAAACGCCGCCAATGCTGTACTCACAAAATATGATAAAACCGAGCAGTCGGCACGGGTAAATGTAAATATAGGCATACCTATATTTAGCTTTACAGCTTTTGACGTAAATGTTCGGCCAAATATTCGTGCTAATGTGGATTTTGGAACAAATTTAGGAATTAGAGCTGAGCAATTAACTCAACAGGCGATTATCGATTTATTTTCAGATGATATACCTGCCGAATTAAAAACTATTATTAGTGGTAATAATTTTTTTGCAGACTGTAAAGCACAAACAACTAGTACTACTTATGGCTCAAATACGTGTGACGTTGTTGAGTATTGTCGAACCCTATCAAATCCCATTATTTCAAACTACTGTGCGGCCCAACCATTGAATCGCTACGTATTTCCCACCAACCAAGCAGTTCCAAATTTTGCATTGTTTGCAAAATTAGATGCCAAAGTAGGTATTTTTAATGATTTTACTTCAGGTGAACACTTTTTTGGTTACTGGAATCTTTATGGGTTATCACGAACGGACATTTTTCAAAAAGTAACAGCTTCTCAAGTAGCTTCCGGACAAGAAATTGAGCTTCCAGATCCAAAAAACACCGAAACAACACTGCAAACTGATTTAAAATTTGGGTATAAAAATGCCAATTACTCTGCGGCACTATCAGTTGAAGAATTAAAGATTTCAGAAATGAGTGACCGTAAAGTGGGTTCAAAAGCACAAACATACGGATATGACCCACTTATTCGTCTTCATGCAGACGCTCTTTTTAGACTTTCAGCATTTTCCCTTCAACCTTTTGCAGGATTCCACAAAAGATCAGGTTATGGGTTTGGGGATGGAGTGTATGTGGGAGCCGATGCCGGGGCCCATGTATGGGGGGATCGTCTAGGATTAATGTTTAGAGGTATGTTGGATAAGCAATATTTAACCCTTACTCCAAGAATTAAACTTTGGTTGATGCAATTGGAGTACTCTGCCAAGGCACCTCTAAAGTCAAGTGATGGCGACGTCAAATTATCGGCAATTCACTCACTCGATATTAGATTCTTTTTCTAACTTGTTTTAATTGTCAAAAAATAGCTAGTCTATGTTAAAATGGGAGAGTATTCTCCCATTTTTTAATTTAGAGGGCCTTGTGACACAAAACACTGATAAACTTAATACATTTCAAAAACTATTTTCTTCCACTCTCATTCATAATTATTTGAACGAAGTTGATTTTAAAAAACCAACTGACGTACAAGCTAAAGTTATAGCCGATTTTATTAGTGGAAAGTCCTTAGATGTTGTGGCACCAACGGGGTCAGGTAAAACGCTTTCATATCTTTTGCCAGTTGCTGAAATATTAAAAGAAGACGAAGAGCTTAATAGTAAGGAAATTAAAAAGGGCTCTCCGCGAGCGATTATTTTATCTCCGACTAGAGAGCTTTCAAATCAGACTTTTGGAATCATGAAAGAAATATCCCATCACGCAAAACTTCGCATTCGTCATATGGTTGGGGGAGTTGAGGGAAGTAAAACCAGTGTTATTGGAAGGCAATTTGTTGATGTAGTTGTTTCAACTCCTGGTAGGTTGAGTTCTGCTATTAAGAAAAAAGAAATTAATTTAAAAAATGTAAAATATCTAGTGATCGACGAAGCTGATCAGCTTTTAGAGATGGGTTTTCAAAAAGATCTACAAAATATCTATCAGGCCATGGATAGTGATCTTGTCCACGTTGCGATGTTTTCGGCCACAAGGCCTGAAGCTTTCACAGAGTGGAGAGGGAAAATTTTTGGGGAACATTTATTTCATTTCATCGACGTAAAAGGCCTTAATAAACTTCACACTCATATTAGATCATTTAATGTTTATCTGTCTGAAAAAGAGCGTCCGCAAATGCTTTTAACTTTTATTAAAGATCAGATTAAAGGTAAAGGGGTGATTTTTGTTAATCAACACGATACAGTTAAAGTATTGTCAGAACATCTTTCAAAAGCATTTCCTCATTTAGTTTTTTATACACTTCATGGCGAAATGGACCCTAAAGAACGAAAAAAAATATTTAATCTATTTAAGACAAAAAAATCTATTCTCATCGCCACTGATATCGTGGCGCGTGGAATGGATGTAGAAGATTTACGTTGGGTATTAAATTACGATCTACCATTTGAAGCGGTATACTACGTCCATCGGGCAGGCCGCGTGGGAAGATCAGGTAAAGAGGGAGACGTATATAATTTTGTTACTCCGCGAGACATGAAAATTGTTGGAAGAATAAATTTGGCCATAAAAGCGCAATCGGCACTTAAATTAACTCCTTTTGATGAAAGAAAATTTAAACCGCAGAAAGTGGTCGAAGTATCAAAAGAAAAAAGAAAAGAAATAGAATTAAAAGAATTAAAAAACAAAATGGGAGTTGCCTCTCGTCACGAGTTACAGGCCAAGGCCCAAGGTTTAATGGGAACTGCCAAGGTTGCCGCTAAATTTTTAAAAAATGATAAGAATGCAAAGAAATCAAATAGTGAAAAACCAGGTGCTGTTGATAAAAAAGTTCTGCGTAAAAAAGAGTTGGCGGAAAAAACTGGTTACGTGAAAACAGTTAAGGCAAAAAATTCGCCAAGATTTTCAAGAAGACCTAAGTCTAAAAAGAAATAATGTAGAGGATTTTTAATGATGCAAAGTTTTGCTAAAATTCTAATTATTTGTATCACTATCTTGAACGTTAGCTGCAGTAAAAAAATAGAATCTCCCCCTCGTTTAAAAGTGGAGGAGCTTGTTAAGCTTTTAGGCCCAGTAAAAGAATTAAAAAACACTGATCCATTGGCCATTGCTTATAAAGCGGCTTATTACGGAGAAGGACTTGTTCCTGATTCATATAAGCTTCTTGCTTATAAGGATTTAGCATTTTTATTAATTGAATTTGAGAATGAAGATAAAGCACACAAAGAGGCACTACGACTAAAGCAATATTACCACAAAAATTGGCTAATCGATGAAGTCTCTGGTGAGCCTAGTTTGGAAGATTTAATCATTTATAAACTTCATGCGATTAATCCATCTCTAAAAACTCAACGAATCCCTAAGCATATTCCTGAAGAATCTCACGGTACAGGGGATGCCAAAGCAAGTGGTGGGCATTAATTATAAATTGGTCTTTTGAAATAAGCCTGGAATACTTAAAAACTTGTTCTTAAAAAAATCTATTTTTATTCTCCATTGTTCAATGATTTCTTTTTCGTTGGGATTTGTTGTAGATGCTTCAAATTCACTTAATGTTTCATTAAATAGAACGACCCATCTGCCGAGCTCTCCAGGATTTTTTAAATTGAGTTCAAAATGGGTAAACAGCAAATTAAAGGGCCTCTCTAGGGGCACGGTTAGAGCTTGAGTGAGCTGAATTTCCCAAAATCCGGCCAGACGCTCTAGGTGGTGATTAAGAAGTTCACCATCATTGAATTTACTGAAATGATAGCCGATAAGAATATCTGGTATGACTTTTAAGTAGAATTGGTGGACAACTTTGTGGATAAATGGTCGCATTTTTAAACTCTTGTTAAATATTTTCAACGAAAATGTCTAATATTAAGAATTTATCGTTTTAATTTTAATTCAATTCTTTTTTTTAATAACCGATAGGATAACTATAGTAAAGTCTTCTCTTTAGCTGGCCCAAAGGAGTTGGAATGTTGATTTTTATATTCCGCACTTTTTTTATAATATTTTTAGTTTGGCCTTTGTTTGAAAGACCACTTAAAGCAATAGAAATTGACTCTTTTGCCGATGGAGCTTGTTGGCTAGCAGAAGAATCAACACCAACTGGACAAAGTTTTAAATTTATCAGTTTTAACGATAATATTGCGGTAACTTTTTCTAAGGATGAAATTCTCTATTCTCTCAACGAATTAAGTGATCCTAAATTTAGTAGGAAAAATATAAATATTTCTGAGCTAAATTTTCACTGTGGAAGCTACGGTCACTCCGTGATTGTAATGGATAAAACGGCAGATCAATGCATCTGGATGTATTTTAAAGAGGGTGCCTGGCAAATGAGAAGTTTTGGGATTTTGGGGCCCTTTGAAGAACAGTTAAAATCTTGTCATGGTTTAAGGCCAGGCACTTTAATTATTTCATTATTCAAAGTAGAAGATAAAGAAATAGTAAAAAGTGAACTACAAAAGTTATATAGCGATGAAATTGAATCATTGACGGATATTACATCTAAAGTAATTAAGTTATCTCTAAAAGAGAAGTATATTGGTAGCGAAAAAAAGGTCCGAGAAACTTTGTTAAAAAATCAGTTTTTCGGACCCAAGGTAATTGTTGAATTTAATTTACTAACTCATCCCGTAGGTGAATTTAAAGAGTAATGTGCAATCCTAGCACGCTACTCGTTTATCATGGTAGAGAATTAACGAGTCATCTCGTGAAGTGCTTTACCAAGAGATTTTGATCTTTTTTCAAAGGCATTATTATGTTCGGCCATCTCAGCTTCTTCCTTACAACCAATACACATTTCAGCTGTAGGGCGCGCCATTAAGCGCTCAAAACCGATTTCAGCATCACACTCTTCACAAAGCCCGTAAATTCCACGGTTCATTGCTTCAAGAGACTTGTTTATTTTTTTCAGATAGAAATTTTCGCGATTGATAAAGCGAATATCGTGAGATGTCTGGGTATTTATAGAAGCCTCATCAAGAGGATCTGATAATTCATTTCGGTCAAGCATATAGTTTTCTTGTTCAAGATGCTTGTTGCTGATTCTTTCTTTGTCGGACAGCAATTTGTCTTTAAGCATGTCGACTTGTTTGTCGGTAAGATAGGCATTCTCTCTGTTCATTCTCACTCCTTTGGCTTTGAGTAAAATCCTTCTTAGATTTAAACTTCAAGTGTTAGTTCGTGTACTAAATGCGCTTACTTCTTGCTTAACTGTGTGTGTGGTTAAGCACTTATTAAATGTCTATGGATTAGAACAATACAGATAGTGGAGGGATATCGTAAAATATTAAAAACTAACAAAGCTTAACATCTTACAGTCTCTTACAGCTTGATATCATTAGGTTTTAACCCAATAAAACAGAAAGGGAGCTGTTTATAGCGAAGGAAAATAACAACGTAAAGTTATTTTTTTATCAGGGATGCTTTAATTCACTTTCACAATAAGGACAGCATTTCCAAAATTGCAGATCCATTGTTTTTTTACAATTTGAACATTCAACAATAACTTCTAAGTCTACAAAATCCTCGCCCCCCATAAAAAGCTCTCTTCGCATAGCGCGAATTGTTGCAGGATGGGCCTTATAATGCCCTGGGTTTAAAAGGTCAGGCTTAAACATCGCAGCAGCAACGGAATTATCGGGGCGGATTTGGATTTTAGTTTCTTGATATTTATCGACATTAAATAAATCGGTATTGGCCGCATTGGTGTACGTGGCAAGTTTTTGTTTAACAGCATCGCCATCAAATTTAGAATTTAGATAGCGGCGAATATCACTTTCTTTTGAACTCATGAAATTTTTTCTCCAAATGATCAATAATTTCTAAGCTATTTTTTTTATGTTTATTAAAAAATGCGCCGATGCCAGGGCGATTTTTTAAAATATCTTCGCGCAAGCGAAGTCCCAAAGGACCTAGATCGTCAATAGTTCTTAGTGCCCATTCAAAAACCTCGGGCTCTGGGTGAGTCAGAAGTCTTTTTAGTTCTTCCATCATCTTTTGAGGTATCATTACACCGTTTTTTAAATTTTCTTCGATCACATGTTTTTTGGCAGCGGCAAGCGTGTAGATGGTTGTTTCTGCATCTTTTACTTTTGAAAGTGTATCGATAATTAGCTCTTGGAATTCTGTCGATAAATTGTGTGTATTATCTAGAATACATAACAGTTTTTGCAGTCGAGTAGTATCAATTTTTGTATCGACAATAATTTCTCGCCATTCATGTTTTATTTTGTCAATTAATTCTGGAGTTAGCATAATTTTTGGACGTTCATTGTTTTTTAGTTTTTGGATTATTTCTTTAAACAATGTTTCGAGTTCAATATTTTTTAAATTCATAAACTACTCTCTAAAATTACTAATTATTTTTATTATATCACAATTTCAAGAGAGGAAAATGTCAATAAAAGCGAGTAAAATTGTTGGGAAAAATTTTCTTTAAGTTTTCTTCAAGTGTAATTTTTTAAACACTGATTATGCTTAGGGGATGAAAAAAATTAGTCCAAAATTTATGTTTCTTGTAATGGCGATTTTGACGATATTTTTCATCGGTCATTCAAAGGCCGAAGAAGTGGATACGCTCAATAGACCAAATCAATATACCGTTGGCACATTGTTTAGCTATCATATGTTTATGAATTACAACGATTATCGGCCAAAGCTTACTAAAAACGGCCGAGTTGTTGTTTCGCCTATTTTTTTACGTGTACAAAAGACTTTCGATGAGTCAGAAGTTTATTCTTTTTTTACAGGTAATGATTCGATCGGTTATCCGCTATTAGGTGGGGTTCGCGAATTCTCATTTCTTGAAAATGACAACGCGAGCTCCACTGGCTACCTGGGCTTTTATTTTATCTATGATCGTGCCTGGAGAAAAGAGGTCAATCACCCAAAATACTATGCCAGCTTGATTAAAAATGTATTGGCCATTTCAATGCCCTTGATCGGAGTGAGAAACTCCCTGGTGCTTTATAAAGAAGAGAATTACAAAGTAAGTCTAGATCTATTAATTTCCATTGGATTAATCAATATTGGCGTTTTCTATAATTTTTAATCGATGTGCAGCAATGGTTAATAGAGAATTTCTTAAAAAACATATATAGAAATTACATGGTTTGCCGCATTTTTGACAATTAAAGGCATGCTTTCATTGACGAAAATTCAAGATAGGAGTATTCAATTTTTTTATGAAGATAGAAAACCCACAAATGATTAATTGTATTTATCGCGCTACCGAAGGCGAAGGAATTCACGTGGGACGGCCGCAGGTTTTTGTGCGCTATCAAGGCTGTGCCATTGGGTGTGTGAATTGTGATTCAAAAGATACTTGGGGATTTCTCGCTAACCCAACTCATACGACTGAAGATATTTTAAACATTGTTTATGATGAAGGACACCAGGGTAAGATTAAATTTGTTTCGATAACTGGTGGTGATCCACTTCACCCAAAACTGTTGCCGGGGGTTTTAGAGCTTGTCAGAGAGCTAAAAAAGCGTGGCCATGGAATTAATATTGAAGCCGCAGGGTCAAGAGTTGTTGAAGAACTTTTTGATTTGGTTGATTTTGTGTCTTTTGACTTTAAGACTCCCTCAACAAAGGTGCAAACCCCCATTTCTAATATTAGAAAAATGGTTCAGAATTATAGTGAGAAAGCACAAATCAAGGCAGTGATTTTTGATAGGGCCGACTTTGATGCCATATTAAATATCCGACAAATGATGTTGAGTGAGTTTCCACAATCAAAAATGCCATGGGTTCTAACACCTTGTTATAACACCGAAGAAATCTTTCCCATGGATAGATTTGTGGACGTGATTAATTGGAACGAGGAAGCCTCAGGGCTTTTTAGAGTAATTGGCCAGCAGCATAAATGGATTCATGGCCCTGATAAAAAACAAGTCTAATTTTTTCCCGGTATGAGTCGCTGTTCATTTGAATTATAATAACTAGATGATTCTCGTAAAAACTAAATTCAATCTAATTTTCTATTCACTGTTTTTAGTATTTCAACTTTTTTTTACGGACGTATTTGGATGCTCAACAATCTTGAACGAAAGCCCCGTGGTAAACAGAGGGAGCATTAGAAATCAAGATGGCCTAGGTTGGTGCTATTCATATGTTGCTGCGGATCTATTAAGTTATAAAACGGGCAAAAGGGTGTCCGCTTTAGGGCTTGTTAAGCCGGGGGTGTATTTTGATGTTGTAATACCCAAGCAGCGGACAGCTGGCTTTACAGCACAAAAAACACTTGATCATGTTTTGGACAACAAGTTTCTATGTTTAGAAAGTGAAATTCCATCTACCGATTATGAATTAAGCAAAGCGAATAAAATTTCAAACAATCTGTTTCTACATGATGTATTGTCAGATATTCAAAATATCTATCACGAAGCTAAAGACGTTTTGAATAAGAATTTTACGGCCCGTGAATCAGGTAAGCCTGAACAGTGTTTAAATGCAAATACAATGAGTAGGTTAAAGAAAATATTTCCAACCATAACATGTAAAATGACTTTAGAAATTGCAAGTGCGTATACGAAACAAGGATTTTTAGACCAATTAATCAAAAAATCTTGCACTCAATTTAAAATGCCAAAATTTGAAAGCAAGACAAAATATGAAACGGAGTATTTTGTCTTTGAACAAAATTTAATTAAAGAAGTAGATTCCAGTCTTGAAGAAAAAAATATCGTAGGCATTGGTTATAACTATGCCAAGATAACTAATATGAAAGGCGAAGCGAATCATGCTTCTATTATAGTAGGAAGAAAGCTAAATCCAAAAACTAATCAGTGTGAATATTTAGTTCGCAATTCTCACGGGAAAAACTGTAGTGCTAGAAATCCAGGGTCTCGTTGCGACACCAGTTGTGTTTCTGATTTTTCTAAAGACTGTAAGAGAGAAAATGGTTACTTTTGGGTGACTAAAAATTTATTAAAAGACATGATGTATTCTGTTACGGTGGTTAAATGAAAGTATTTCTATTGATGGTTTTTAGTTTATTTTCTTTGAGTGCACATACTGAGTGTTTTCAATCAAATACAAAAATTATTAAAAACCAAAAGAGCATAGAAAATAAAGAAACAATTTGTGAGTACGAATATAAAAAATTAAAATTTTATGTATCAAAAAATTGTAAGGATAAATATAATCAATGCCATGCCCTTATGCGAGAAGAGGATATAAAAGTAAAAAATGCATTTAGTGAAATTGGTTCTCCTGGATTTAAATTATGTTATGCCTTAAACGGAAGTCCGCAAATTTTTACATTCACTAAGGGGGATGAACAAGAAGAGACGGATCGTTGTATTTTGGCAAATGGGATTTGGATAGAGATACCGCTATTGATGAAAGTTAAAAATATTAAGTAAGGAATTAGAGCGTGAATTTTGAACATTTAATTGATTTAGAAAAAGTGTTACTCAAAAAATCGGTAAGAAAAGATCCACTTCTTTTAAAAAAATATCTATCTGCCGATTTTGTAGAGTTTGGAGCTTCCGGAAAAGTATATTCATTGCAGGACATTTTAACCAGGCTTCCTGCAGAGGATGGGGTTGAAGACATTGAGGCGAGTATGTTTAAGTTGACACCGATAAATGAAGATTGGGTTTTGATGAATTATGAATCTAAACGCACTGATTCAGATGGATTTTCAATTCGCACGCTTAGAACCTCAGTGTGGAGAAAAGAAGGTAGTGATTGGAGAATTTTTTTCCATCAAGGGACAAAGAAAATTTAGTTTTTTTTCACATGCTCAAAGAGAGCAGCAAACCAACCTAATACCATAAAAAGGCCCCCAACCGGGACGATCATCGCGAAAAATTTTATTTGAGTTAAGGCGTATAAATAACAATTAAATGAAAAAATAATGAAACCGATTAGAAGAAAAATGGGAGCTTTTTTAAAAATCAGTCGCTCGCGATCAAACAAGGTGAGGGCAAGAATCCCTAGAGCGTGATAAAAGTGGTAAGTAACACCGGTTTGAAATGTTTGCATGTATTTTTCATCAACCATGTTTTTAAGTCCATGTGCCCCAAATGCCCCGATAAGAACTGCAAGGCCCAAGAGAAATAAGGCAATATTTGTAAGAAATTTTTGTTGTTTCATGGTTTATTCCAACCAAGGCTTAATATGCCTTGTGATTTGTTTTTTAGGCTTGGGGTAATTGATAAGTTTTTACCACTCTGTTCACCCAAATATTTTGCCATAGGATTTTGTGATCCACCAGTCGAATAACTTGATCCTATTCTTGGGTAAACTCGATTTAATATTCTTTGTAGGTCAGATTTTAACAAAATCAAATCCTGAGATGATTTATAGTTTTTTAATCCTGTTTCTATTTTTGTCGTGTAGCCTATGCCTATGCCTTTCATAAAAGAATTTTTGGCAGCAAGGCCAGATAGAATTCTGGGGTTATTCTTTTTTTCTTTCAGGTAGAGTTCTTCTAGTGTGTGGTCGAGAAAACTCGCAACGTATTTTGCCAATTCGATGTTGTGTTTTGAGCCAACAACTTCTAATTGGAAAGAGCCTTTACCCAGATTGAAAATTGGAGCTACTTGAAAGGTTCTAAGGATTTCATAAATAGCGCCATGTTTGGCATTTTTTTTAGTCCCCTCCAAAACAGTGTCTACATATGATTCTTCATCTTCTATGTTTTGATTGCGATTTTTGATGTCTTCAAGATTGTATTCAACAATAAGTTCATTGGCCCGTATCATGGCAAGCTCTGCTTCGTGGGAATTATCAGAGTCTGCAAGTGCCAGGAGTTTTTTTATTTTTTCTTGAACGCGATTAAATTTCAAATCTTCATATTTTGTATTTTCGATATCAATATTCGATGAAGCTTTGATAACACTTTCACCCCACAAAAATTGCTGGCATACTTTTTTAAAGTCTTCACCATGGATTTCCTTAAGACCATGAATAATATAAGTGTAATAATGTGCTAGTTCATGGCGAAGAATATCTTTGATAACTTCAGTTTTTGCTTCATACATTAAGCGTTTATTAAGTGCTACCGTATATGTTCGGAAATCGAAGTAACCCAATTTTTGAGTCCCTTCAAAAATAACTAGATTAATAGGATAGAAGTAATTTTTGTACAGAATGCGTTTGCTTTTAAAAACAAGGCCCATTTCTTTAGTTAGAATTTCTTCTAAGAAAGGTTTTAGTCGCTTTAAGAATGATTCAGTTGCTTTGGAGTATACTCGCATAAAAATAAGGGCGAGGAAAACCTCGCCCAAATCAATTTATTTTAAACCGAATAATGATTTAGTGTACTCGCGATTCATACGAGCAATGTTTTCAATCTTAATGCCTTTTGGACATTGAGCTTCACATTCTGCTTCGTTGGTACAATTTCCAAATCCAAGTTCATCCATTTTTTCAACCATTGCTTTTGCACGGTTTACAGATTCAACTTGTCCCTGTGGTAAAAGTGCGAGTTGAGAAATTTTAGCAGAAACAAATAGCATAGCAGATGCATTTTTACATGATGCTACACAAGCTCCACAGCCAATACATGCAGCCGCATCCATTGCAAGCTCTGCATTGTCTTGGCCAATTAATATCGCATTACCGTCAGGCGCATTGCCTGTGTTTACATTAACAAATCCACCTGCGGCCATCACTTGATCAAAAGCTGTACGATCAACCATGAGATCTTTTAGCACTGGAAACGCTTTCGCTCGCCATGGTTCAACCACGATAGTGTCGCCATCTTTAAATTTTCTCATATGAAGTTGGCACGTGGTCACTTCTTTTTGTGGGCCATGGGCTTCGCCGTTAATCATCATAGAACACATTCCGCAAATTCCTTCGCGGCAATCGTGATCAAATGCAATTGCGTCTTCGCCTTTTTTGACTAGATTTTCATTCAACACGTCCATCATTTCAAGAAATGACATATCAGGTGAAACGCTATCAAGGCTGTAATCTTTCATTGACCCATCAGATTTATTATCTTTTTGGCGCCATACTTTTAAATTAATTTTCATTTTTTCAGTGCTATTTCCGGCCATAATTACTCCGACTACTTATAGCTACGTTGAGTTAAAGCAACGTACTCAAATTTAAGTTCTTCAATGTGACGAATAGGTGTTGTGTTATCTCCTTGGTATTCCCAAGCAGCAACGTGACAGAAGTTTTGATCATCTCTCATCGCTTCGTTTTCTGGAGTTTGAGATTCTTCACGGAAGTGTCCTCCGCAAGATTCTTTTCTCTCAAGGGCATCCAGGGCCATTAATTCGCCAATTTCTAAAAAGTCGGCAACTCGTGCTGCTTTTTCTAGTTCGGTGTTGACTTGGTCGGCACCACCAACGATTTTTAACTCTTTCCAGAAACTTTCACGAATACGGCGAATTTCTGCAATCGCGGTTTTTAGGCCAGTTTCATTGCGGGCCATACCAACGTGATCCCACATAACTTTTCCAAGTTCTCTATGGAATTCATCAACTGGTCTTGTTCCGTTAATTTTAATTAAACGTTGGAACTTCTCTTTTGAGTCAGTTAATGCTTTTTCAAATTCAGGGTGATTAGCTTCAATTTTATCAAATTTATTAGAAGCAAAATAGTTTCCAAGCGTATATGGAATAACAAAATACCCATCGGCCAAACCTTGCATTAGTGCCGAAGCACCTAAGCGGTTAGCACCGTGATCAGAAAAGTTTGCTTCACCGAGAACAAAAAGACCTTCAACGTTACTCATTAAGTTATAGTCAACCCAGAGTCCTCCCATTGTGTAATGGATAGCCGGGTAGATCATCATGGGAACTTCGTATGGGTTTTGATCTGTAATTTGTTGGTACATATCAAAAAGGTTTCCGTAACGAGCACGAATTTTATCCACACCTTCACGTTTAATAGCAGTGGCGAAATCAAGGTATACGGCCATACCAGTTGTTCCAACACCATGACCAGCATCACACATAAGTTTTGCATTTCTTGAAGCCACATCACGAGGAACTAGGTTACCAAAAGAAGGATAGATTCTTTCTAAGTAGTAATCGCGCTCTTCCTCTGGAATTTCGTTTGGATGACGTTTGTCTCCTTTAGCTTTTGGAACCCAAACACGACCATCGTTTCTAAGTGATTCAGACATAAGCGTAAGCTTTGACTGATAACCACCAGAAACTGGAATACAGGTTGGGTGAATTTGTGTGAAGCATGGGTTACCAAAGTAAGCACCTTTTTTATATGCACGGAAAGCAGCTGTTGCATTGGATGCTTTAGCATTTGTAGATAAGTAGTAAACGTTTCCGTAACCACCAGTCGCTAATAAAACTGCATCGGCCATATGTTTTTTGAATTCTCCCGTAACTAGGTCGCGAGTGATGATACCACGAGCTTTACCATCGACGATTACAAGATCAACCATTTCAGTTCTTGTATGAACTTTTACTCTTCCATTATGCACTTCTTTCATCATGGCTGAATAAGCACCTAAAAGAAGTTGTTGGCCAGTCTGTCCACGAGCATAGAATGTTCTACTAACTTGTGATCCACCAAATGATCTGTTTGATAATGTACCACCATATTCGCGCGCAAAAGGAACACCTTGAGCCACACATTGATCGATGATGTTGTTAGCGACTTCAGCTAAGCGGTGAACGTTTGCTTCACGAGCACGATAATCTCCACCTTTAACTGTATCGTAGAAAAGTCTCCAAATTGAGTCACCATCATTTGGATAGTTTTTCGCCGCATTGATACCACCTTGAGCTGCAATTGAGTGAGCACGTCTTGGTGAGTCTTGAATACAGAAAGCTTCAACGTTGTAACCAAGTTCTGCTAGAGAGGCACATGCCGATCCACCAGCTAGACCAGTTCCTACAACGATTACTTTGTATTTACGTTTGTTAGCTGGGTTAACCAACTTCATTTTAAATTTATGATTTTTCCATTTTTCAGACACGTGGCCTTCAGGCACTTTTCCGTCTAATTTTTTAATAGTCATATTACTTTGCTCCTAAAAAATAACAAACAATAGGAAGGGCCCCAAAACCTACTGCAACAACAACTCCAAAGAGTTTTGATAGGCACTGGATTTTTGGCATATATTTTGGATGATTAAAACCAATTGATTGGAATGCAGACCAGAATCCGTGTGAGACGTGGATGCCCAATGCAACTACAGCAATAACATAAAAGGCGATATTGGCCGGGTTTTGAAAAAGTTCGATTGTTGTGCGGTAAACATCGCGGATGACAACACCATCGTATGTTGCTTCATAATATGCGCCAAACTTAATTCCCAATATATGAAGAACTAAAAATACCAAACCGATCATGCCGGTGTAGGGCATTGTCGACGATGCGAAAGTGGCACCTCTTCCGGAGTGCTTTCGCATATAGTAGCCTTCGGGTCTTGCTGCCTTATTTTCCATTGTCACTCTTATTGCCATTGCAATATGAGAGATAAAAATTAAAGCTAACACGGCCTCAATGGCGTAGATTGCTTTGTTTGAAGTCAAGGCATGAGAATACTTGTTAAAAGCTTCAGGTCCGACAAATAATAATAAATTTCCCGCCAAGTGACCTAGTAAAAATCCACAAAGCAGAAGTCCGGTAATACCCATGATCTGTTTTTTTGTGACAGACGACATTGAGCACTTTTTTTGGCAACATGATGAACTCATAAAAAAATGAACTCCCTTTAAGTAAGGTTAATAAGATGTGAGTAATTGAAATGTTTATCTAGTTTAACGTAGGCTTTGTATAAGGTTAAGTAATTTCTCAACTTGTTTAGTTAAAATCTAAATACGGCAAAAAATATCGTATCTATTACTGCTTTGTGTTGTTTGGTTTTGGGTTATTTTTGCTAATTTTACAGTATTTATTTTTAATTTCCTGTTCTAGATCATTTTCATTAAAGCTCTCGATATTCTCTGTGAAAGCAAATAATATAGAAAAATACGTTTAAAGAAATTTTATTATTAAATTTAGGATATTAAGTGAAAAAAAATGAATTAGAATTTGTTGGTTGGCGAGAAGAGGTGAGTTTGCCGGAGTTTCGATTAAAAGACATTAAAGCTAAAATAGATACCGGTGCTAAAACTTCAGCATTACATGCTAAGGAAATTAAATACACGCGAGTGAATGGAAAAAAACATGTAAGTTTTGTTGTTGAACATGATGATGGAAGAAAAACCCATTTAGAGGTTCCGTTGGTAGATGAAAGGGAAATCAAAAGTTCAACCGGTGAAAAAACATTGCGACCAGTGGTTAAAACAATTATTCGCATGGGAGAATTAGAATTTAAAGCTGAGATTACATTGATCAATAGAGATTTAATGGGCTTTCGAATGTTAATAGGCAGGGAAGCACTTCACGATCGTTTTGTAATAAATCCATCACGATCGTATTTACTTAGGAAGTAAAAATGAAAATTGCAATTTTATCTAGATCAGGTTCACTGTACTCAACAAAAAGGCTTTTAGAGGCCGGGAAAGCACGAGGTCACAGTATTGAAGTTATAGACACTTTAAAATGCTATATGGATATCTCAAGTAAAAAGCCCATGGTGCATTACCAAAATCGAGAGCTTTCTGATTATAATGCAATTATTCCGCGTATTGGTGCGAGTATTACGTTTTATGGGACAGCAGTTATTCGTCAATTTGAAATGATGGGAGTTGTTTCTTTGAACGAGTCAGTGGCCATTTCAAGGGCCAGAGATAAATTGAGATCTTTGCAACTGTTGTCGCGCAAAGGACTAGGGATGCCGATTACTGGTTTTGCTCACTCTACTAAGATGACCCAAGATTTAATTAAATTAGTTGGTGGAGCACCGCTGGTTATAAAATTGTTAGAAGGTACGCAAGGAAAAGGCGTGGTTTTAGCAGAAACTGATGGTGCTGCCGAATCGGTTATCGATGCTTTTCGCGAGATGGATGCCAATATTTTAGTTCAAGAATTTATTCGTGAAGCTGGTGGATCTGATATTCGTTGTTTTGTCATTGGAGATGAGGTTGTGGCTTCTATGATGAGAACGGCAAAAGAAGGTGAGTTTAGGTCGAATCTGCATCGCGGAGGTAGTGCTACTGTTATTGATATTACCCCAGAGGAAAGACAAGCGGCCATTGATGCAACAAAGGCACTTGGTTTAAATGTGGCGGGTGTAGATATGCTTAGATCAAAACGCGGTCCACTTATAATGGAAGTTAACTCAAGTCCCGGACTTCGTGGAATTGAAACCGCAACAGGAATTGATGTTGCAGGCATGATTATCGAATTTTTAGAAAAAATGGAAAATTGCACAAAAACGAAAGGCAACGGCTAAGTAAGGTGCCAGGCACCTTTTAGATTTCCTAAAGGTTGGTAGTTTTGGTAGAAAGATCTGTATGAGTATTTCAATTTCAAATGAATTTCCAAAAGAGTTTTTTGTCGATGTACCTGGCGCAGATTATTTAGTTGCACGAATAACTCTGCACAAGATGACCAATGACTTTATGTCTGAAATCGACATTATAATGCGTGAGTCTGGAAAGATTTGGGCCCACGGGGGCTCGCTTTTTAAACTATCCGAAGAAGCTGAAGCTCTTGATCGCAGTGTTCAATTTTTGGCAGACTATCTCAAAAGTAAGAAACTGTAAGGAAAACACGTCATTTCCATGACTTATATTTCGTCTTAAAAGTCAAAAATATGACTATTCAAGACGTTACGTCTTATTAACTTTCAATAACTTAGGCCAGTTTACGTTGCAGTTAAAAGTTGGCACGACTCTTGAATATATAATTATGTGTGTGTGTTGGAAGGTCGAAGAAAGGATTTTTTCACCTCCTGCGAATGTCTCTCAAAATGCCCTAGGATGAAATAAGTCTAGGGCATTTTTGTTTTGGCCGTCTTAATATTATGAAAAACTTAAATGCTCTATTTTAGTCACTCCACTGTATAATAGCTTTGATGAAAAAATTGATTATAATTTACCTTTTACTGTTTAATTCGGTAACTTTTGCCAACGACGCTATTGCCAACAAGGGGCCAAGTGACGATTCACCACTTGTAACTGTGACAGGCCACCCAGATTATAGTCCGGTTTCTTTCCACAATAAGACGACAAATTCGATTGATGGCATCGCTGCATCAAAACTTAAGGATGCGCTCATTAAAATGGGTGTGCGATATAAGTTTGTCTTCACTGGAACCTGGGCCAGGGCACAGGAAGAAGTGAAATTAGGACGAATAGATATATTGCTTCCTCCTTATAGGACCGATGAGCGCGAGTCGTGGCTACATTTTCAAAAAATACCTTTTATGATGGATGAAACGGCAATATTTGTTCCCAAAAATAAACTTATTAAATTTGATCAATTGAGTGACTTGTTAAAATTTAGGGGCGTGGCCATCATTAATGATAGTTTTGGTGATGAATTTGATAAGTTCGATAAAGATAAATTAAAACTTAAGCGTTTGGCCACAACCGAGCAGTGTTTTAAATTTCTTTTGAAAGACCGTGCTGATTTTTTAGTTGCCGGACTACATGCAGGAAACCGAGTATTGCAGTCAATGAAACAAAGAGACAATTTTATTATTTTGCCTAAAAGAGTTATTGTCACTGGGATGTATGCAGGAATTTCTAAAAAATCTCCATTTTTTTTAAAACATCCGGAGCTTATCAAAGAGCTTGAGCAAAACCTATTTAACTTAAAAAATTAATTCTAAATTAGAATTTTAAAAGATAATTTTGATAAATAAAAGCAGCGATCTGTCGACCAGAGCTAGAAGCCAAATCATCATACATTGGGTTGTATTCATAAATTCCAGTGAAATGGTATTTTTTAGTAAATTTTGTTTTTAAAGCATGGACAAAAGAATTAAGTTCTTCCATCGCGAATCCACGATGGTTTGGAGCGCTTACCGCAGGCATTTCAGAGGATTTAATAGCGTCAATATCTATCGATAAAATTATTTCATCAAAATTATTCAGTTCTGAAAATAGCTTTTCTTTGGCGAATTCAACCAAGGATTGATTAAGCCTTATTTCATCCATAAAATAAATTTTTTGATGAATTCCTGATAGATTTTTAAAATTAGATTCTCCATTGGCAAAAAGATGAGTGCCAATTTGAAATAGGGTGATTTCGTGTTGGTTGGAATTAATCTCTATTAAGGCATCATCAATGTTTCGAAAAGGGGTTCCTGAGTTATGCCAAGAATCAGTTCGTGTATCAAGGTGGGGATCTATGTTTATTATAAGTATTTTTTTCTTCGCCAAATTGTTCTCTAAATTCTTTTTTAAAATGGCCGTAATATAGGGGAAAAAATGATCGTGCCCTCCACCAATATGGATAACGTGATTTCTTGTGGGGGATTCATTTATTAGCTTAAAAATTTGATTTGCCTCAACGTTTTGAGCTTCTCGCAAATCATTTTGAGTCTGTTCCAATTCAAAATCACATACCTCGCGAAATTCAATCGTGGGGTTCTTATCTTGATGGCAGGCCATTTTAAGTAATAGATTTTCGATGACTAACGGGGCATTAAAAGATCCTCTTCGCCCCATATTTAGTACAGTTCCCCAGTCGGAAGAGGCTTTTAAAATAAGTACTTCACCATGATCTTTGAGTAGCATATTTTTTAAACGATCACCTGGTCTTTTTAATTGTAAATCAACGACAGATTCCTGATTTTTCTTGTTCATTATTTGGGCCCATTAAAAATTAGTATGGTTTATATTATACATTATATGAGAATTTCTCTTGCATGAAACACTAAATGCGATGAAAATTTAAGTACATGATGAAAAAAGAATGGTACATTTTTCAAGGAACCCATCACAAAGGGCCGTTTAGTAAGAATGATCTTTTAGAGTTTTACCTAAATGGATCGATTAAACGGGAAACGCTGCTTTGGCGCGAGGAAGAAGACTCGTGGGAGCCCATTCATAAAATTCCGGAATTAAGATCAATTCTTGAATCAATTAGTACTAAAGATCTTGGGTCTGAGTCAAAGGAAGCAGAAGATATATCGATTTCTGCTGATGAGTTACCAGAATTTATTGAAGAAATAGATGAGAGTATATTATTAGATGAGCTTCCACCGCCACTTCCAGTAATTGATAAAACAGTTGATCAGATTCAAAAAGATAATCTTCGCAAACGCCAATTAGCAAAAGTACCAGAAAAATTTAAAGACCCCACAAGGTTAGATCTACCACCTGTACCAGAATTGTTGGAGATCTTAAATCAGCATGAAAACGAATCTAAATTTAAAATATCTCGTTATAAATGGGTTATTGCTTTAATTTTTGTCGTTGTTATCTCTACGTTTTCATATTTTGCAATGAGAAACTTTTCATCAGTTCCTCAATCCCTATATATAAGAGGGTTGAATCCACAAAATCTTGAACGCCTAGAAGAAGTCGTGCACAAGCCGCTTAAGACTCTTGATGGTAAAGAAGATGTTTTCTTTGATTTTGCTCTAACGGTTGATGGAAAAGAGATCTGGTTAGCAAGCAATATGAATGACAATGCACTCATTCAGGTTACACTGAGTTCTAAGGCAAATAGGTCTTTAGGTGCCGAGGAAATCATTATTGAATCTCGTGCTAAATTAACGAATCACAAGGCCAGATTTCAAAAAATAAGAATTTTAAAGGGGAATTCGTTTAATCCAGGTGAATATGGCTATAAAATTAAAGGGAAGAGAATATTTTGGCTGAATAATTTTATTCCAATGCTTCAAAAAATAGCATTGTTTAATAATTTGAACAAAGATTTCTCTCACTCAGGTGACACCATTATTTATAGCGGTACCAAAACTGATTTTGAATACAGGCTCATAGAATATCGTAAAGAGCTAATGAATTCTATTTTACGGCCCTATGAAGAAAAACTCGAAAAAACAAACACTCTAAAAGGCTTAGTTCAGAAAACTTTTGAATCGTTATCAATAATTCTAACAAAGAAAAACCCTCAAGATGAAATGAAAGATTTCGAATCTTTTTTTATTAAAGAAATTTCACCTATACTGCAAAGTATTGTCAACGATAGTAACCAATTGGCCCAAACAGAAATAGTCGAGGCTGCTAAATTATTTGGTGAATCAGCAACTGATATCATCGCTTTTGTTAAATCCAATAAAAAATGGAATTCACAACAAAAATCAGATTCAGATAAAGCACTAAAGCGCTTAAAGGCGCAGGTTTTTTACTTAGAAATGCAGATGAAGAAAATTGAATCCGATATTTCAAAAATTAAATCTGCACCATAAGTACTGTAATGGATTGAGCGTTGTGGAGTATTAAAAAGTAATATCGATTCCTTCGGGACCAATTTCACAAATTATTTCTTCTGCTTCCTCGTTCTTAGCTTCTTGAACAATATTTTTTAAGTCATCCAATGTTATTTCTGGATCTAAATCAAAATCTAGCGATAATGCATTGATGAAATTATGACAGGTTTCATAATCTCTTAGATTTTTAAATTGATCAATTTTTATAGTTGTGGTGTAAGTGTGATCTTTTGCATTTTGTGTTAGGTCTAGTTTCACGAAAAATTCTCCTTAAATTTTCATATTAATAAAATTGATAACCAAATCCAATACCGATACGATCAATTGTTAGTTCCGTTGGCCCTGTAAGCATATGGCGTTTGTATAATAGATGATAACTTAAATTATATGCTCCTCGCATACTCAGAAATAATAGTGCACGGGAGCCTTTAAAGTTGGAATTCGCAGAATTTAGCGATGATTCACTGGCAATTGTTTTAGCATAGCTTAATTTTGTCAAAAATTTTTGTTCACCAATATAAAATGTTTTTGAAATTCCTAAAGTAGCATAGGTCAAATTGTTCTCTACTGTAGCAAGATCTTCGCCATCCAAAAGAAGACTAGTGTTAAAAGTTGTAAATTTCTCTTTATCAAATCCAGCATATAAACCTGTATTAATATTTTTGATAAGATATTGGTAATAAAGATTAAAACCAATTTCTGATGGGACACTTAATGAGTTTGATTGTGACACCGTATCACCATTTAAGCTTGAAGCTCTTAAACTTGACCAATAAGCAGAGCCGTTCAAGCTATGGGTCATATCTGTAAAGAGGTACCCGGTCGCAAGTCCTATTGAGTAGGGAGAGTTTTGCTTAAAGGTGATTTCTCCTCTTCCGTCGGGAATTGTTTCCTTAAATGCTCCACTAGAAGCAGTATAAAACCCACTGATAAAAATTCTTTTACTAAGTGGAGGGGTTGTAGATTCGTCGAGGTCACTAGTGACTGTGGATTCTTCAAAAAAATCAGCAACGCGATATTGTTTATTTTTTCCACTTGCTTCTATCGGGTCAATTAAGCTTGGAGCGTAGTCTGAGCCCGAGACAAATACGGGATAGGGATTTTCGATATAAATTCTAGTTCCTTCGGGTAGGCGATTCCAATTTTTAACGTGGCGATTCCATGTTTTTAGATCGGTTTTAAATTCTTCAATTCTTTCACCGTATTTCACTTTGTATTTTTGGAGAAATTTTTTACCAATACTATCTAATGTCTCACGATCTTTGACCATATAAGTTTCATAAGAAAATTCGATAGAATAAGAATTTTGGGCCAAGAAACAAATACCAAGTAATAGGAATAATTGTTTAAACTTGTTATTTAAAACTAGATAATTTATTTTGTTCATAACGACTATTTTAGATTAATTCCATTATTTTTCTAGTATTAGCGCTACTAGGTAAAAAGGTATAATTATGCTCACAAAATCCGAAAAAATTGAATTCATACTCGATGAATTAGAGCGGCTTTATCCAAAAACCCCGATACCACTTGATCATTCCGATGGTTATACTCTGTTAATCGCAGTGTTGTTATCTGCTCAATGTACAGATGAACGCGTGAATAAAGTGACACCTATTTTGTTTAAAAAAGCGAATTCTCCCAAACAAATGGTATCGTTGTCAGTGCAGGAGATTGAGGATATTATTCGCCCTTGTGGATTGGCACCAAAAAAAGCTCGCGCGATTTTTGAATTATCGCAAATTTTAATCGACCAACATAATTGTGAGGTGCCTGGCACTTTTCTTGAGCTCGAAGCACTGCCAGGAGTCGGGCATAAAACGGCATCAGTTGTGATGTCTCAGCATTTTAATGTACCAGCTTTTCCCGTTGATACGCACATTCATCGATTAGCGCAGAGGTGGCGTTTAACTAATGGTAAAAATGTTGAAACGACGGAGAAAGATTTAAAAAAAATTTTTCCTATGGAAAAATGGAACAAACTTCACTTGCAGATTATTTTTTATGGCCGAGAATATTGTACTGCCAGAGGGTGTGACGGGTTAAGTTGTCCAATTTGTAGTGTTGTAAATGCAAGAAAGCTTAAACCTGTTATAACATACAAATAAACTATTTATCGCAAAAAGCATGGTTAATAGCAGTAAGAGTGTTGATCAACTCATCCCATATTTGATTTTTCTGATGATAAAAATCTCCGGAAAGTGAGGGTAGGTCCTCCTGTGAATTTTCGGAATTCTTTTCATTGTAAAAAAGGACTCGAAGAAATGCATTATCTAAAAAACTCATCTGCCAAAACAAATTGTATGATTTAAAAATTAGTATCGGAGAAGCTTCAAAGAGATTTAATTGTAGAGAAAATTCCAGAATTAGATTTGGATCCATCGTTATCTTTTCTAGTGCTTTTTTATAAACTATCATGGTCACTCTTAGCCATTCTCGTGATTTTTGCTCGTTTTGAACGCTATTGGGTTTTGCAGAATTATTAATTGACTCTAAAGTTGTTTGTAGAAGATTAATTCCGGTTTTTTGTATTTTTATAAAAGCAAAATCTAGAAAAAGAGTCATTAATTGGACGTATTGATCTTTGCTTAATTTAGCAGAGGATAGAAGCTTGTGGTCTCTAAAAATTTTTAGTTCAGATGTATCTCCATTTTTTATGCCTTCGATGAAAAGGTTGTTGTTTATTGAAATTTGAGTGAAAGATATTTCAGGTATATTTTTTGATGGACCAGTAAAAACCTTAATTTCATTTAGGGACTCTAATTCACTAGTAATAAGAGTCATAATATCCGATCTTATTGTGTCAAAAGTCTGAGTTTGAAAAATATTGGCACAACGAGAGAGAACAGTCTTTATTTTATTCATAAATTAATGGCTTCCTACTTTTCGATCCTCATAATCTCTGGGTAAAATTTAATATGTCCAATTTATCTAATTCTTTCACAGGTTTTACAAGTAAAATAAGAATCGGTCTTTTCGATTCTGGTATTGGTGGCTTTTCCGTTTTAGTGGAACTCTTTAAGCAAATGCCAATGGCAGATTTTTTTTACGTTGCTGATCGTGCATATGCTCCCTACGGACCTAAAAGTGATGAAGAAATTATCAACCGTGCTATTTGTGTGGTAGATATTTTAAAAAAAGAAAACGTCGATTTAATCGTTGTTGCCTGTAATACCGCCACGGCAGTTGCCATTGATCAACTTAGAATTGAAAATCCAACAATTCCGTTTGTTGGAGTAGAGCCATATTTAAATAGTTTTCATAAATTAGAGAATGTCGAAGTAAAAAAAATGGTAGTACTGACTACCATTTCTACTGGTAAATCGGAGCGATTCAAAAGATTAAAATCAAAAATTGACCCCGATGGGAATATTGACCATTTTTCACTGCCACTTTTAGCAAGCTTAGTTGAAAAAGGAGATCAATCGGGTTTTGATGCAGATTTATTACTTAAGGTCAAAGATGAGCTACAGGTCATAGCTGGAAAAGATTTTAATTTCTCGATACTGGGTTGCACTCACTACCCATTAGTGGCCAAATGGATTGAAGATATTACTGGTACTGAAGCATTGTCACCCTGTCCCTATGTGGCCAAGAGGGTGGTGGATTTGTTGAAAGAAAAAATTTCTCCGATAAATCATGGAAGTGATAATGATGATTTTTATTACCTGGAGACTTCTGTAGATTTAACAAAGCAAAAATTTATTGCCCGTAAACGTAATGAATTAATACAAAAGTATTTTTTAATTAAAGATCATAAAAATTAAAACAAGGAAAAATTTATGTCAAAAATCAAATCGATCTACGCTCGTCAAGTTTTGGACTCCAGAGGAAATCCTACAATTGAAGTTGATATTGAAACAGAAAAGGGATCCCTTGGAAGAGCTTCGGTGCCAAGTGGTGCATCTACGGGGTCAAAGGAAGCACTTGAACTTCGAGACGGCGATAAAAACATTTATCTTGGAAAATCGGTTCACCGTGCAATTGAAAATATAAAAACAAAAATCACTCCAAAACTTTTAGGGATTGAAGTTACTGAACTGTCCAAAATTGATGGCATAATGCTTGATATGGATGGCACAAATAATAAAGCTAATTTAGGAGCAAATGCCATGTTGGCAGTTTCTATGGCGGCAGCACGTGCCGGAGCATTAGATCAAAGTGTAAGTTTAGTGAATTATTTGCGCTCGATTCATGGAATTAAAATTAATCAGAATGAATTTATCATGCCCAATCCCTTAATGAATATTATTAATGGAGGCGCCCATGCATCTAATAATTTAGATATTCAAGAGTTTATGATTGTGCCGCATATGAAAAAATCATTCTCGGAAAATCTTAGGGCCGGTGTTGAAGTATTTCATCACTTAAAAAAAGTATTACATGATGGGAATCATTCAACGAATGTTGGCGATGAAGGTGGTTTTGCTCCTAATTTAAATTCACACGAAGAGGCGATTGAGGCAATTTTAAAAGCCATTACAAACGCAGGTTATAAACCTGGCGTGGATATTTCTATATCACTAGATTGTGCTGCTTCGGAGTTTTATAAAGATGGACAATACCAAATGCAAGGTAAGAACTACTCTGCAGATGAGATGATCGAATACTATAGAAGTTTTATTCAAAAATACCCGATTTATTCAATCGAAGATGGGCTTGATGAAGGCGATCATGAAGGTTGGAGAAATCTAACTAATGCGATCGGTAAGTCGACTGTTTTAGTAGGAGATGACTTGTTTGTTACTAATCCAGTGATTTTTAGCGAAGGAATTAAAAACCATGAAGCAAATGCCATTCTGGTAAAAGTAAACCAAATTGGAACTTTGACCGAAACGTTTAAGGCAATCAGCATGGCCTATGAGAATAATTACAAAGCTATTATTTCTCATCGATCAGGTGAAACTGGGGATGCGTTTATCGCAGATCTCGCCGTGGCGACCAATGCAGGACATATAAAAACGGGTTCTGCTAGTCGCAGTGATCGCATTGAAAAGTATAACCAGCTTCTTAGAATTGAAGAAGCTCTAGGTTTAAAGGCTGTTTATCATCCGGTAAAATAGTTTAAAACTTAGGGTCTTTGGTTTTACAGAAGTGAAACGAAGGGCCCTAAGTTTTATGATTAAATCAATTCGTGTTTATTTTTTATCGTTATTTCCTTTAGCATTGCTAGCTGGAGCACTTCTTTTGATGCCACTGATTTATTCCAATAATCGATGGCCAGAATTTTTCTACCCTTACGGTGTGCTGTTAGTTAGCTTGCATTTTTATTTTTATAAAAATCAGATCGTCATTGATTTGAGTTCAAAATGGAACAGGCGTGAACACTTTTTTTCTTTTTTTGCCATAACTCTTTTACCTTTATTACAGTTTTCAAAGACACAAAATACATTGTGGCTATTTTTTGCATATTTCCCATTTGTTCATGAACTGATTAATCAAATTGAAGTTGAAGCAAAATGGGTTAAAGAAAAAAAGACGATGTACTTTCAATTTATTCTAGTGACAAGTATTTTGTTAGTAACAGATTTTGTAACATTTTGGCATGGCCCGAGAGCAGATCGAGTTATCGATAATTTCATTATGCATTTTTCTTATGCGCTTTTGGTTATCCCACTTTTTTTACAGGTTAAATCAAGAGAAGATGAACGTCGTTATAAATTAACCAAAAAATTTCAAAACTCGGGAAATAACGAACTAGAAGATAGTTTACATTTTACAGGATCACTAAAAGAACAGAAGTTTTTTTATCATGACTTGATTAACAAAACACATGGTATGAGTCTTTTTCTCTCAGAGAAATTACGACAAGGAAATAGTGCAAATATAAATTTTCAAGATTTGATTTTATTACAAAAAGAAGTGCATTCACTGCAAACGATGGTTAAAGACCATGCAGAGATTAATCATCGCAGTATTGCACCTGTTCGTGAGTGGGTTAGTTTTTTGGAGTTTCGTCCAAAAATTACTCATATGGCCCGTACATACTTTTCTCATAAACAAGTTATTCTACAAGAAAATTATCCAAAAATTGATGGAGAGATTCAAACATTTATGGTTCATGGGCCAAGCCTTGAGCGTGCATTGGGGAATTTATTTAAAAATGCCTATGAAGCCAACAGCTCAAAAATTGAAATCACGATAAATATTACTGAACGAGAACTATTATTTGAAATGAAAAATGATCTTTATCAAATGCCGGAGTCATCATACCAATTGGCCGATAGGCTTAGTCGGAATATTGAAAGAGTGGACCAGAATAAAGAGGAAGCTCCTCTGGGGCTTGAGTCTATACATTTTTTGATAGAACGGATGAATGGAAAATTTAGTTTTGGCAAAGAGGGTGATTTTTGGGTTTCAAAATTGATCATCCCTAATTGTAAAGTTGATAAATTGGAGCGCGGACGATTACCTAAAATAATTGAGAAAAAAAGCGCCGCTTAATAACACTTGTCACGTCTTGGTTCGTCTACTATCCTAAAATTAAGCGTAGAAAATTCTTCTGGCTATAAACTTAGGATGAGTCGTGGATTTATTTATAGGCTTGGTCTTTGACCCCAATCACCTTTCCTCGCAAAAAATTAATTCCTATCGAAAACGCTATGACCCAAAGTTTTACAAGGGAAGCCACCTTCAGCTAACCCTCATTCCACCATTTTCTTTCTCTCACGACTCAAGAAATCGCTACCATGATTTTGTTCAAGACTTAAAAGACCTATTTGATGGCCATTTGCATGGCTTGAGTAATTTCTCCAATATTGAGTTTCACGGTATTGATTTTATTACTGGAAAAAAATCATTAATTGGACTTAACCCAAAGCTTCCCATTGACCTTGTTCATTGCCAAGAGGCTTTAAAAGATGTGCTTGTTGATCATGAGGTTTTTTTTAAAAATCCAAAGAGTGTAAAAGCACATACTTCGCGTATGGAAAAACTTGGTGATGCCGACTCGCTTACCTTAAAGACATTTTTAACCATTGGAAGATTTGGCTATCCCGATGAAATGGAAGCGGGAATGGATGTGGCAAAAAATGAATTTCAAGAAGCATTCACCTTACCTGTTATAGACATTTGTCTTTTTAAAAACCTTCCACAGCAATGGGTTATTGAAGAATCGCTTTTTAAGGTAATTCCTGTTGCCGGTAGTTCAGAAGATCACTTATTAAATTGGATGGATTAAATGATGATAATACAAAATAAAAAACTAATCATTTTGGCTTTGTCTGTAGTTAGCGTTTTTGAAGTTAAGGGGAATTATGGAAATCCTTATAGGCCCAAGGCCGATATACTTCGCAATAAAGCATATGAGGTAAAATATAATTTGGATTATTTTATGCAATCCGATCGTTTTGATATGGATGGCACTAAAATTGAAAATACAACTGAAAGTACTTTTGGTCTGATGGATAATGACTTGTCATTGGGTTATGGACTTTCAAATTCATTGGAGTTTAACGGAGGAATTCGTCTTAGAAACGTTACTGGAACAAAAACAGTGGGGACGGAAGAATATGCTCCGAGTAAGACGGGCATAGAATCCCTTTTTGGTGAAATTCTCTATGGATTTACACCTTTTGGTGATTGGAAATATGGTGCTTCGCTTTTTTACCGGCAAACGCTATATTCCCATGATAAGGCATCGGCCCAAAGCTTTACTCAAGATTCAATTGAATTAGGTGATGATGGTTCAGAGTACGGAGGAGGTATATTCTTCTCTAAAGGTAACAAGGGTTGGCTTATAGATGGTGAGTTGCAATTTGTCTCACCTGCCAATAATTTGGCCAGTGAAGTTCGTTATCAGTTGGGAGTAAATTACAAATCATTAAGCTGGGCCTTGTTATCAGGAATAGAAGGAGTTAAGGCCATAGGAGATGATGAGTATTCTACTTCTCCAACAACAAAGCCTGTTTCAGCTTCGACAAATTACACTTCTTTATTTGATTCTATTAATCGCTCATATTTTAAACCCTACGTTGGTATTAATTATGCATTTAAAAATTTCATGATTGGAGTGAAGTTAAAAACAGTAATGGCCCCAATTTCGACAGATTCAGGCCAAGAAATAATGTTTACTGTGACCACTCAAAGTGTTGGTGAAACTCAGGAAAAAGTTAAAATTGAAAGTTTTAAAGACTACACGATTGATGGGGCCGTATTAAAAGTATCGGGTAGAGGAAATTTTATCAAGATTGACCAAGGACTTCAGTCTGATGTTGAAAAAGGACGGGCATTTGATATTTATCAAACTGATTATTTTGGTGGTAATGAATTAGTTGCAGAAGGTATTGTCTACGAAGTTGGATCAGATTGGTCCATTATAAAACTAACAAAAAAATATAAGAATGTTGAGATTCGCCCAGGATTTGCGGCACGTGGAAATTAAAGAGCACGTTTATAATTGCTTAAAAAGAGGAAGAATTTGACTAGTTCTCGCCTACATTAATAAAAGTTAGTTATAATGAAATCATTGATTTATTTATATAAAGGATTTTCCATGAGATTAAAGCCTTACTTTTTGTTACAAATTTTATTTTTAGCATTCTTTTCTTTCCAATCGACTTTTGCCAAAACTTTTACAAGTCAGTTTACAGAATTTGAATTACCAAATGGATGGGAATGTGCGCTCGAAGGTTCAGAATGGGTTTGTCAGTCAGAGAATAAAGATCGCAAAAAAGAAGCAATTATTATTTTAGCTGCAAAGTACAGAGGAGAGCAAGATTCACTCGATGCCTACCAGGCTTACTTAAAAGAAGCTAAAACATTTCAGCTTCCTGGTGGAAAATCACAGGTTTCAGAACCAAAATCTATTACCGTAAGAAAAGTAAATAATCATCAATGGGTTGATGCCCTTCATTTGGCCAGCGAGGTACCGGGTTTTTATACTCGCTATATGGCCACTGTTAAAGATAATTTAGGAATTGCAGTTACTTTCTCTGTGGCAAAAGATCATTACAATACATATCAGGATATTTTTGAAAAAATTATTGCGACCCTAAAAGTTCTAGATCAAAAAAGTGTGGGGGATGTTCAACTTGCGAATAGAGGAAAAGCGGAAGACGTTGAAGTGGGTAATGACATAATTGATGCTGATGCTCCAAAAGTCGACATTTCTCAACAAAAGCGCCAAGGAGGTGGAGGATTGTTTGACGGAGACGGAGGATCAATTCTTCTTATTGTAGGAGTTGTTGTTGTATTATTTATTTTATTAAAATTAAAAAATAAAAAGAAAAAGAAATAGAAAAACAACGGCCCACTTTTTAGGTGGGCCTTTATTTTATATGATGTTTAGCTTTTTTTTATTTTCGTAAACAGAACTTCCTCTTAATTCTTCATAGCTTTTAACTTCCTTCCATTCTGTTTCTTTTTCACTATTGAATATTATTTTAGGATTGTGCCACATTTGATCAGGTAAATAAGGTGAGCGAGTTCCATTGGTTGCAGTTTCTTGATCTTTTATAGCTTGAATGTCAGTCTGTAGTTTTAATTCGCTTTTAATTTCTTGCATAGAACGGACTAATTCACTAGAAGTGTGATCGATATTGCTTTTATAGATAGCACGGCGTAGATCAATTCGTCGGATAATATCGTCTGCGCTCATTTTTGCACCTCATTTTAGAAATATTAAGCACAGCTTTTTCTTGTGATGTTTTGAAACTCTATTTTGCCTAATCTTTCTGCTTTTGTTACTTCAACTAGAAAAATTCGTGAGTATTTTTTAAACTCTTCGCTCTTATGGATACACTCAGGAATTTTCACTAAGATGTCATTGCATTCAATCATCATGCGTAAAACTTTTTTTTGCCCAGTCTCATGGCCATATTGGGAGCACATATACGATACATCTTTCATGGCCTTAGTATATTTGCCTAAATCAGTAAAACCTAAAGTCATAGCAGTGCCATATATCCGATCGATAGCTTGGCCATATTGTTCAAAAAGTTTTCCATCGAAAACTTTTTTCTTCATCTGTTCATTGGTGATTTTTACTAACATGACATGAATTTCTGTTATTTCCTGAACAAAAGCATCGAGCATTTCTTTGTCAGCTGTCATTTATATTCTCCTGTGCAATTATATAAATTACTAAGTTAATTCCTGATCGGTGAAGTTTGGTATTTCGTTTAGTTAATTTTAAATATATTTTTTAGTAGATCAGCAATTTCAATGGGATTGGTTCGATGAGGATCGTGATAAGCGTCTTTAACAATGTGTAAATTAAGTAGGTCCGGACAGTCTTTTTTGGTGTTTTGGTAAACTTGTAAATACTTTTGGTCACAGGCACCAACAATCAGCTCAATGTGATTTGAATAAAAGGCCTTATGCTTTTTTAATAGGTCAATTGTTTCTTGGTGAGTTGGAAAAGTTCCAGGAGAGAACAACGATAAAATCTTCTCCAGTGCATTTTGGTTAAACTCTATTCGCTCAATAAATTCTGGATCGTGGGATAGCCTTTTATCTAAAAGCTCTTTTGGTCCAAATAAACTTTGAGTGTACCAAAAGTCTAAAAACTCTTCTTTAGATTGGAAAGTTTTTAATAAATTTTGATCATGTTCAAGTCTTTTTAATTTTTCGTCTTCGTTATTAAGACCGAAACTGACTGATAATAATATTAATTTTACTTTCGCGCCTTGAAGTTCGTTTGGACATTCTTCAAAAATTTCTAATAGAGCACGCAGAAGAATACGCCCCCCCATAGAATAACCCAAGATACTAATTTGGGGGTTATTTACAATTAGTTTTTTGAGCAATCTTTTTAGGTGAAAAAAATAACTTAAATGATTTCGAAATTCAAAGAGATCTAATTCATCTTTTAGTGGCAAGCCCAATGCTAATACGGTTTTATTCAAAGAAGCCATTTCAAGAATTTGTGAAAATTCATAAAGATGCCCTAGAAATCCATGCATGCTAACAAGATCCACATTGAATTGGTTAAATACGGTATAACCAATAGAATTAGCAACGTAATTAATATAAAAGTTTCTTCCAATTTTTTGCTCGAAATGAATGGCCGAATTTAAAAAGAGAATCTTTTTAGGTTGCCATAAACTTTTATAGGGCGAGTTATTGGAAAAATAGTTAATGATTGCTTTTGTTATTTTACCGTTAGTTTCAGTGGATGATTGGCCATTGGTGATGACAAGAATGACTGGTATGTTCTGATACTCGTAGTCTGGATAAGGTAAGTATAAAATGTCTAAAGCAAAAAAGAATTTATGAGAGAGATTTAAATCTGAAAAAATGTTTTTTTCAATCAGCAATGGGTTAATGTTTTCCCCAGCAATTTTAAAAATAACATCGTTGCGTGCAATAAATTTAATTTCAGTTTTACCACTATTTTGTGTAAGTTCGACATGGTCTTTTAGTGTGATGCCATTTTTTTGATGATTGGTGTGAGTAACAATACCATTTTGAATATAAAAATCTGGTAAATCATTACAATAAAGAATTGGTGATGAAAAATTATCAACTTGAATCTGGTAGTTATTTAAAACTGACCCATTTAAAGAAAAAAAACCTAACGTTTCAGTGGCACCATAGCTTTCACGTACCAAAAAATTACCTAGTTCTAATTTTCGAGAAAGCTCTTTGTCTAAATAGCTACCGCCAATAAGAAGTACTTGTTTGCCTCTGGCCATTGAGAGTTTACCAGCATTAAAAAAGCGTATTGCTTGTGTGGGAACTAATGAAATGTGATTTGCCCTAAATAAAAGATCATCTTTTTTGTAAATAGTAGCATCATGAACGATGGCTCGCACTACTTGCATAAAACCACTTACATGAAAAAGTGGTAAATTTAATCCAATCAATTCACCGTGTACTATTTCTAAAGATTTTCCTTGAATAAATGCCAGTGAGAGAATTTTTGAAATTGGAAAAAAGAAAAACTTAGGGCTTCCAGAGGTACCAGAAGTCTTAAAAAATATTCCAGACATCTGCTGTTTGAAATCTGATTGAAGTGCCAATAATAAGTTTAAATCATTTTTTAGCGACCCTTTTTCTTTTTCAGAATGAGGAACAATAAGATGATTATTTTTTAAAAGGGCAAATATTGTAATAAGCTCATCGAGAGTTGCCACAAGGTTAAGCTCTAAAGCAATAATTCGATTTGTTTGGGTTACTTTAAAATTGTCCGCTCTTTGGTTAACGCGTTCTAGAAAATCTGCTTTTGTTAATTGAATATCATCGTCCTGAAAAAAAATATCGGATAAATTCCTTAAGAAATGCTTCTCTAGTTCTTGCCAAGAATTGTGCCATAAAGGGTTTTTCATAGAATAAAATTCTATCAACACTTATGAAAAGGGTAAACACATTTGAATATAGGGATCATTTTCGACAAGTTTAAAGCCCACACCTAAGAGTCTAATCGGTCCATTTACTTTATTAAATAGCTCGCAAAAAAGTGATTCGGCACGTACTTTTAAATTATCAGTCATTTTATATTGCTGGTTTATTTCATAAAAAAGATTCTCTGCTAATACCATCTCTTTTGAATGACGTTTAAACTTGTTAGTTTTTAGCTTCACGATAATTTTATAAAAGTATTGACCTTCATTATTATTTAGTCGTCGATCTAAATAGGAATATAACTTTCTAAATTCAACCAAAGCTGACTCCTCGGTTGTTAGATCTTGAATAAAAGTTTCTTCCACCGTAATTGATTTTGGCCGATAATGGGTTGAAAGCTCTCTTTCATCAATACCGTAAGCAAAATCTCTAAGCGTATAGGAGTAATCACCCAAAATATCATATAAAAATTTGGGTGAAGTTTTTCTGATATCAGAAATATGTGTGAGATTATGGCCCTTTAAAAAATCAAAAGTCTTAGGTCCTATGCCTGGAAGTTTATTAATCTCAAGGTTGGTTAAAAATTTAAAGGCCTGTTCTGGGCGAATAACAAAAAGTCCATTGGGCTTATTCCAGTCACTTGCCAGTTTGGCCAGATACTTGTTGTAAGAGACACCAGCGGAGGAGGTAAGATGAGTTTTTTTTAGAATTTTTTCTTTTATTGCTTTTGCAAGTTCTGTGGCATTTTCTCTGGGACTAATTTCGATATATGCTTCATCAAGAGACAGGGTTTCAATGCGCTCACTGTACTGGCGGTAGATATCAAATATTTCCTCTGATATTTCAGAGTATTTTTTAAAGTTTGGTGGAAGTATCACTAGGCCAGGGCAAAGTTTTAGGGCAAAATCTACAGGCATAGCAGAGCGCACATTATATTTTCTGGCAATATAATTGCTTGTGCAAAGAACGCTTCTAGATTTTGGAGCACCTCCTATGGCCAGAGGAACGTGTTGAAGTTTGGGGTTATCTCGCATTTCAACTTGGGCATAAAAACAATCCATATCAAAATGTAAAATTTTTCTAGTCGCAAGTTGCTTTTGGCGCAAAATAAGATGCTCTTCAGTAAGATCTGCAAAGTCCAACTAAGATTCCTAAGATGTTAAATGATTTATCACCATCTAAAACAATGGGTGCATACTTGGGGTTTGAAGCAATTAATGCCACATGATCTTTTTCTTTAGAAAATGTCTTAAGGGTCACTTCATTATCTATTTGCGCGGCTATTATTTGTTTAGAATGAGCAGTTTTCTGATGTTTAATAATAACAACGTCGCCTTCAACTATGCCACTATTAATCATAGAGTCGCCCTTAACTGTAAGGGCAAAGTAGGAATCGTGGGGTTTTAATGTAGGAAAAAGAGATTTTGGTAGGGTGATTTTATCTGCGAATTGTTCAATGGCTTCAATTGGCACTCCCGCGGCAATGTTTCCAAGAAGTGGTAGAGTGATGAAGTCTTCATTAAGTATAGGTAACTCATCTTGATGAATTTCTTTTTTAGCAATCTTTAATAATTTATGGTCCTGAAGCTGAATACCGCGCCTTTCGTTCCATGAAGCCTCTAAGAGACCCTCTTTAGTTAAGTATTGTAAGTATTTTTGTACAGAGCCAAAGGATTTTAAATTAAAATGCTCTTTGATTTCTTTTTGAGTCGGAGCATGACCATGTGTCTCTTGGTATTTTACTATATAAAGGTAAAAATCTTTTTGTTTTGGTGTTAATGACATATTAAAAAGATTAAGCGTAAGTTGTGCGTAAGTCAAGAGGCTTTAGCAAAGATTTTTTAAATTTTTATTATTTTATTGTGTGTAAAAAATTCATCATTTGTCATATTTATGGGTGCTTTGTTTGACAAAAATTCAATACCTGTTAATTTCCCTTAAAGTTTTTCTAGAGGGGGAAACATGAGAAAAAGTGCAATTGTTTTAGCATTAGTATTGGGTACTCAATCATTAATGGCAGAGGAGATCGCTTTTGAAAGGCCTTCTGTATTTGGAAAAAAACAAGTGGTTACTTACAACCAAGGTTTTAAACTTCTACCAAATGAAGAAGACAATTTTTTCCAAAAAAAGACCACTCAGATTTTTCCTAAAGAATGTAAGGCAAACAAAGACACCGTTACGATTAAAGGACAAGTCTTTTTTTGTAAGCCACTTCCAGTAAAAGATGTGACAGAGATTAAGAGCATTGTCGCAAAAAAATCAGTTGAACAACCGCAGGATTTAGTCACAATTTCGAAGCAATTAAACAATGAAGAAACACCTAACTCTGGTGGTGTTGGTGGAGCACTTAATTCAATTATTATGGTCATTGACAAATTGATTGCGATTGGACAAAAAATTATGCCTACCATAGAAAAGGGTAGACCAGTTGTATCCAATAATCCTATGGCCGCAGTATCGGTATTACCACGAACTGACCAAAAAGATTTCGTTGTACATGAAATGGGGAACTGGTCGATTCCTAAAACTGCCATTTTTAAAGTTTCTTATGTGAATGGTTTAAATTCAAAGGTGGTAGAGTTTAACTATGCGGTGACTTTTCAATTTAATGGAACTCATAAAGGTAAGGGAAAATATTTAAATGGTATCCGTGTATCTCCAAAAAATATCAACGTTAGCTGGGGATTTGATTTAGATGCTTCTTCACAGTTAATTGCAATTTCAAACGTTGGAACTGAGGAAAATGTAGTTGCTGGTGCAACTTTAGAAATTGTTTACACTGTAAAGAACTGGACAAAAAATATTACGACAGCTGATAGTTTTTTTGTTGATGGGCGTGGACAAATCTATCGTTTATAGATAGGTGCCAGGCACACTTTAGATAGTCTTTAGATCGATAATACAATAAAGGCCAATTTTTGATTTAACCATATTCAAAAATTGGCTTTTTCATTTTTAAAGAACTTGTAATACAAATAGTTTACTCACTCATTCTTAATTTTTTTTTTGCATATACATTCTTCAAGAATTAATTCTTGGAGGATGTTATGATTAATGCATTACGATTTGTTGAAGAACTTGAAAACGCGGGGTTTACCCCAGAGCAAGCAAAAAAATCGGTGGATACCTGGATGAGTCTTATGAATGATAATTTTGCCACTAAATCTGATCTTCGCGAGCTTCAGCTCGCAGTTAGGGCCGACTTTCGGGAGTTTCAGTATGCTATTAATTCCGACTTTCGGGAGTTTCAGTATGTTATTAATTCCGACTTTCGGGAGTTTCAGTTTTTGAACAAGGCAGAGTTGCGTGAGGTTGAATCAAGGCTTGGATGTGAAATTGGCAAAGTCGAAAAACTCATCGACAAACAAACCATTAAGTTTGGTGGAATGATGGTTACTCTCATAACTTTATCCACCGCAATCTTATCAATAACACTTTCTTAATTATTGTAGAATCTGGAAGGCATGCTTAGGATCGCAAGACAATCTTAAGCGTGCCTGGCACCTTAATGGCACCTTAATGTTTAATGGTTTTAAAGAATTCGATGCCGTTAGTATTGGAGTATACCGGAACTAGGGTCCATCCAGATTTAAGATATTGTAAAATTCGCTTTTGAATGATTTCATATTTATTGGATGAGATGATGACAAAACTAGAAGCTTCGATCATATTATCAGTAATCAAATTAAAAACTTCAAATTCCTCTAGGTCTTTTGAGACAAGTGTAAATGTCGGACGATCTCCCCACCAATCTCTTTCATTGGTGTCCAGAATATGTTTAAGTTTTTCAAAGTTTTTAGGGGTATTTTTTGGCTGCTTAAATAAGTCTGCTGCACATGGATTTGCGTTCTTTTTTTCAAAACAAATAGCACTTGTTCCACTAGCGTATCCCGAGTTGATTAGTGGTCCAAATTTTGATGGCATACTTAAAGTGACACTGATTTTTGTTCCATCTACAAAATTTTGAGGTAGGCTAAAGCGGATGTCACGCTTAAGGGTAATTATTTCAAAGCCAAGCATTGATTCATATCTACTATTATCAAAATATTTACTTGTGAGTTTTCCGTGCCCTGATTCAATTTGGGTCCATTTTTCATTATTGTTTTTTTGGAAATGGCAAAGTTTTGCACTAGTATGATCTATATCTATTTGTAGGACGCCCATTTTTTCATCAGCAAACGAACAAAGATAAGTACTAGCGAAGCTATTTGTTAGCGACAGAGATAGCGATAAAAAAAGTAGAGCTTTCATTTTTATTACGTTCATTTTTGTAACCCCTTTTGTAAAACAGTAACTGTTTTGTTGATAAAATGTTATAAGTTATAACTTTTTGGTGTTTTAAAAGAAATGAGTTTTTATGGCAAATGGATTTCATTGACCGTGTAAAAAATACTTAAACTTTTTTTTGGGATTTATCAGCGCAGAAAGATAATCACAGATAATGAATAGAAGATGCCAATGATAATGGTGATAATGAGAAAGTAATTTTTCGAATCTTGGTTGTCTTCAACGCTTTTTAGTAATTCATTTGTAATGGTATTAATCTCTGTTTCTAGGTTGGCAGTTTTTATGCTATTAAATTCGGAATTTAAGATATTAACTTTATCGAAGACATTATTGTGTGCTTCAAATAGTTTGCTAATCTCAAGGTTTTCAACATTTGAATAAGCTTTTATTTGTTGTAGCACTTTTTTATCTTCAATAAATCGCTCAGTATTTTCACTACTGGGAACAAGCACATAGCGATGAGCATTAATGACTAGCTCTTTATAGAAATCTTTATTGTCTAAGATAAAACGAATGTTTTTTTGAGGGAATTTGTTTACGATGGGATTAAGCTCGTTAAGGTTTTTATTAAGTGTGTTTATGGCAAAAAGTATTTCATTTTTGCTAGTCTCCTTTTTTTGAAAATAACTTTCAAATTTAGATTTAGCCACGGGATCAATATTAGATTCTTTCAAAAAAGAAATGACGATATTTTTTTGGTTTTTAAAATTCTCAAATGCCTGTTCTAGCTCTATTGGGTTTGCCCCCATGGTGGCCCTTATGCGAAACATTTCTTCATTTAGGCGTATGTCAGCACTTTTAAATAGAGAAAGATCGAGTGAGTGTTGGGTGCTGTTAAAGTCATTTAAATAGATAAGATGGTATAGCGACAACGCTGTGGTTGTGGTTAGAAATAAAAGTGATATGATTAAAATTTTGCTTTTCATAGTAAGATATTAATATATTAGATGATTTTTTTTAAAACGGCCGAAATTTTTGGCAGTTTTCTAACTTTTTAGACATATTGATTTTTTAGATATTCTGTGAAGAAAAATCCCATTTTTATCATTCTAAGCTACTAGTTTTCCATGATTATTAAGTTTTTTAATCGCAATACCCGAGTAAAAGGTTCAGCGAAAGTGTTTTATTCCGATAAGATTTCAATTGCTAGGTGGGGTGTGTTTTGAATAAAAATTATATTAAATTTATTCATCAAGGTTTGTGGACACAGTTCCAACTATCATGGTTTGTTGTCTTTTGTTTGTTTTCAATTTCTTTTTCTAGTTTCGGCGAAATTTTTACTGCTGTAGATGAAAAAAATTTAACTTTGGATTATTTGGCAAGTGAAAATCTTGTGACAAGTGGACAGACGCCACTTTATCAACAAATTGAAGATGAATTAAATAGCGAATACGATCATATTGGAAAAAGAGAAGCAGAACGTTTACTGTCTAATCGGTCACTAACAATTATAGGTGGACTTAACTCTGTTGGCATTAGTTTTAGAAAGCCGTTTTTTGATTTTACCTATTTCGTAGACCGTAATTTGGCCCCAGATCTATTTGATGATAAGCGATGGATTGTAACAGATACAATGTCGGTAACAATCGATGCTTCAAAAATATTTGGCCGTCTAAAAAAAGAAGGTAAAATAGAGCTGACAGAAAAAAATCTAAATGCATTTGCCGGCTTAGTTTTTAAAAGAAGTTATACCTATGTCCATTTTGCCAACTCCTACGAAGAAGGGTTGATGCGGGATTTTGAAAAGCTATTTTTTCCTTTTCGTTATTTTTCACCTATGAAGATTAAAGGACTGTCGGTAAATGAATTTTTAATCAAAGAAGATAGTTTAAGTGTAAATATTGGTGGATTGGCTTCAGCTCCTCTCTATAGTGGAATCACTGGTATGGCAGGGGTATTAGCTAAGTATCAACGCTTAACCCGTACAGAGGCTTTCGGCCATGATTTAACAGATAGCGATCGTGAAGAAGATTTTTTAAATCAAACGGCATTTCATCTCTCTTTTGAAAAATCAGAGTCGAAAAGTTTAGGTATTGGAATAGGGATTCAAGCTGAATTTTTACGTCTATTGAAGCTGACGTTACTGGCATATGATTTTACTTATAGCTTTGATAAGTCGTTAAAAATGTATATGGATTTTAAGAATAAAGATTTAGATAAGATTTTTACAGGATCTCCTGTGTCGGAAGAGATTCAAGCGATGCTAAAAAGCCAAGACCCCAAATTAGAAGTATTGAAACCTTTTTTAGTATCAGAAGAAAAAAGGGAGTCAATTTTAAAAAGATCTAAATACACTGTGCTTTTAAATGGTGGTGTAAAAGAGGCCAAAACACAACAGGTAGAAATAGTGAATGAAGGAAAAATTAAGAGATTTTTCAAACACTATTTTGAAAATATAAAATACAAAGAAGATTTGTGGTCAAGGCTTTTTGGAGGATTAATAAATGCTCTTATTGATGTTGAGGTAGCTGCAAATAAAATTTCAAGCGAAACTAAAAGAGTGACGCTGGAATATGAGGGTGAAACAGATTTATTAAGTGAGAATGAAAGTTTAAATATAGAAACTGATGAAAAATTATCTTTGGCCATGACTACAATTTATCGAACAGCAAAAACCACAGGACAGTTTGCTGATAAATATAAAAAACGTGCGCTATTTTATTTAGATAGATTTTCTGGTGTGGATCCCCTTGCGGTGAAGCTATTAAATGAAGACCACTTGAGGGGACCTCTAACTCTACAGGGAAAATATCAAGTTGGAAGAGAAGGAATATTATTTTTAAATCGCCAAAGTGTTTCCTCGGTATTTGATAGCCTGGAAAATTTATGTAATGAGTATCCGAAAAGCGGAATGTTTAATTTTAGAAATTTGTTTGATCATTGTGAGCGATCTCTACAAAAAAGTTATATGAATTATTATACCGATCTTCATCATGAAAAAGTTGCTGCTAGTGATGTGAAATTCTGCTTAGATAAGGCACGTGGACTTTGGTGGAGTGCCAAAAAGAAAAAAGCCTATGTTAAGAATTGTTTAGGGGCAATTACGTATAAGGAAAATAATCGGTTGTCTGACATTCCTCTAATGACTTTTAAAGACTTTTTAGATGGAATTCAATCTAAAAGTTATTCTAAAATTGACTATTTTAACTTGTTTGGAGTACAGAACATTTTCTTTTATGGTTCGCTTGAAGCAACAACTCAGGATCAGCGAATATTTTCGACACATTTTCATGAAGGCGCATTTAAAGGTTTGGGACTAATTGATCACTATATGCGCTTAGAGAATATGAGATTTCCCGCTTCGGTAGTCGTCGATTAATAACTTTAGCCCTTCTTCCGTGGATACAACTTCTTCATAACCAAAATCATTTATCGCATTTTGATGAGAGAAATAGTGACTTTTGCCAAGTTGGAGTGCAATAAATCGTGTCATTGGTGGATCATAGTTTTTTATATTAAGTATCTTAAAGAATACTTCTATTGTAGCACCAAGGTAGTAAGCGGTTTTTAGTGGAATTTTTTTTGTGACAGGCTTTAAACCAATACCGTCAAAAATAGTGTTGGTAAAATCCCAAAGTTTAACCGGTGAGTTTTGTCCAATAAAGTAAGGCTTACCGCTAACTTTTTTAGGATCTGTAAGCATTTGTAGCAATAGCTTTAAATGTGCGTCGATAACGTTGTCGATGAAACTTACATCTACAAGATTATTGCCATCACCAATGATTTTAAGCTTCTGTTCGATATGTGCCTTGATTACTTTGGGAATTAATTGTTTATCCCCAGGTCCAAAAATTAAATGAGGGCGAATGGCGGCAGTAAAAAAGTTTGAACTAGCACTTGATAGAATCAACTCTTCGGCAATTCTTTTGGTTTTTCCATAATAATTAAGATGAAGTTTTGGATAATCGATAGACTCATCTTTTCCACAAATATCATCTTTGCCAAAAACAACAGAAGGAGTTGAGGTGTAGATGAAATATTTAATATGATTTTCTTTTGCTAGCTGTAGTAAGTTTTTTGTTCCGATTACGTTGGTTTGATAGTAATCGTCATAATTTCCCCACATACCAATTTTACTCGCAACATGAAAAATGATCTCTACGCCACGAATGGACTCTTTTATGATTTCTAAATTATGGGAATCAATTTGAGCTAAATTGGCTTTGAAATTAGTTACATTCGCTAAATTTAGTTCAGGGTAGTTTCCACGTTGAAGAGTGTTGACGTGAAACCCTAAATCTAGCAACGCTTTAATTAGAGTGGAGCCGACAAAACCTGATGCTCCAGTAATTAATACTTTTTTAGAATTATGATTTTTAAGAAGATTGATTTGGGGTGAAATTTTCATATGCTATTACTTCATCTCGTAGTTTTAATCGATCAATTTTAATATTGTGCCTGACATCGACAGGAAAAGAGCTGCTATAATAAAATTTAGTGATATTTTCAGTGTGCGGATAGTTTTTAGCGATAAGCAAAAGCTCTGACTCAAATATACTTTTTTCACGACCTGCCAAATAAGTCCCATCAAATCTTTCGATAACGATGGCCGGAACTTCGTAATCATTTTCTGGTAAACCGATAAGTGCAGATCTTTTTACATCGGGGTGGCGGTTAAAAATAGCTTCACATATGATGAACGACGCCGGCGTGCGCATCGCGGTGGCGGCGGTGGCGAGCTACAACGACAAGGTCAAGCCGGCCGAGATCGACATCGCCCGCACGTACACGAACGACTTCGTGCGCAAGGCGCTGCAGAAGATCAAGTGACGAGCGCGCCCGCGGTCGAACTCGACCGCATCACCTGCACGTTCGTCTCGCGCGACGACCCCGGGCAGCGCTACACCGCGGTGGCCGACGTCTCGCTGGCGATCGCCGCGGGCGAATTCGGGTCGCTCGTCGGCCCCTCGGGCTGCGGCAAGTCGACGCTGCTCAACGTCGCCGCGGGGCTGCTCGAGCCGTCGAGCGGCGGCGTGCGCATCTTCGGCGCGCCGCTGGCCGGCGTGAACGCGCGTGCCGGCTACATGTTCCAGTCCGAGGCGCTGATGCCCTGGCGCACGACGACCGGAACGCGCCTGACGCCGAAGTGAT